>CAYUHO010000202.1:0-2601 GCA_964444445.1 uncultured Piscirickettsiaceae bacterium
CCATGTTGACCAAGCATACTGTTATATGTCACCTGAATTGATTAAAAAAACAGGGTTACCTTTTGACAAATGTAATAGTGTTGAATTTGAATATTTGAGAAGTGAAGTTGAAGAAATCGTAGAATTAATTCAGCAAAACACAAGTAAAATGACATTTATTGATTCTTAAGATAAGAACTTGAAGACAATCTTTTCAATACAAAAAGCATCCCTAGAGGTTTCGATTAAGATAACGACCAATGAATAGTAACAACCTAAATTTTGAAGACATAAGAAACCAGTTGTTAAAAGGGCCAAGAGTCAATGTTTTAATGGACCATTTTGAGGATATTGCTAGTGCAAAAAATCAAATTCCAACCCAAAAAGTTGAACCTTTAGAGACTTTTCTGGAATCAGCTGAAAACCAAAAGTACTATAGAATTTTTAAGAGAAATATGGGTGCTTTTTTTCATCACGCGGTGGCCAGCATTCCATTTGTTCTCGAAGAGCATTGTAGAGTCAATATTGCTGTCAGCAGTTTCGCCAAAGAGCTTTTTAAAGAAAAACAGATAAAAGAACCTTTTACCCTTTATGAGTTAAGTGCTGCTGATGGCACAAATGCCAGGAGCTTGGCAGAGTACTCTGAAGGGCTTATTCGAACATTGACCGACACCCCTAATCAGGCGAACGGAGTCAACTTTCATAAACTCTGCTCTCATAAATTCTCACAAATTTATATTGGATCATTTGCAGACATCACTCCTGATTACCTATGCTCCAGAGAAGACCTCTTCAATTTCCATAACGGTTTTGATGTGATTCTAGAACCATTGGCTTTTCAGATGTATGGAAAAAACAGAATGCAGCAAATAGCCTATGCAAAAAGGTTATTAAAAGATAAAGGTATCTTTATCATGATGGAAAAAATACTTCATCCTGATGAGCAAGAGTACATGCGAAGAGAAGAGCTAAAAGATGTTTGCTTTAAAAGGCACTACTTCGATTTAGACCAAATAAAAGAGAAAAAACAGAATATTCTGTTGGATATGCGCTCTGGACAAGTTAGTCTTGATGACCTGTTAGCAAGTATAAATAGTAACTTTAAGCACGCCTGGCTGATATGGAATAGCGCAAATTTTTACGAAATCGTGGCGTCAGACAGTTTAGATCGTCTAGAGAAGTTTATTTCCTTATTGGACGACCCTTATGTTCCCGATAAATTTGTATGCGACAAACACCTTGTAATGAAACCAGTGATTTAACAAATGGACAACAAAATAAATCTAAAACACATCCCAAATTATGTTTCAACCGAAGATATTATTAGTAGAGTTAATTTTGAAGACATTGAATCAATACCTAGGATAATTATCTCAATTGCCCCAGTAAGGAGTGGAACAACTGCGACATTGAGGCTATTTTCAGAGTCTGGAATACAGTCCCACAGACAACCATTTAAATCTATTTATCGGCATCTGGCACAGGGAAAACCAGGGCTTGCCCCTGAGTGGATTCTACCATCTGGTAAGACAATTTATGTTAAAGAGACTTTAGGGCCGCACAATGTGAATGAGGCGTTAATCAACCCTATTGAATTGTTTTTTCAGATATTTAAGGTAAATATGGCTGATCAATTTGAGGGGGTGGAATTAACATTAAAAGTTCTTGAAACAATGCAGTCAAAAATCCACCTTATCATTATGGGGCGTGATCCAGTTGAATCCTGGAGCTCTAACCTTGCAACGCACAATAAATTAGTAGAAAAAGGAGAGTTGGGAGATAATCACTACTACAGCGCTTCTCCCAGTGATCTATTACAGAACTTTATTGTGGCATACCAACAAGTTGAGAAGATCAAAGAGTCAGCTAAAAACTTAAACATACCAATTTCACACTATGTTTATGAAGCCAACAAAATCGCAGAAAAGGCGATTCCTAAACTATTCAACAACTTGAAAATTCAATCAGATCCAGTAATCAGTGGTTGGAATAACCAATCCTCACTAGATAGCAATAAATCGAACATCCATATTATTTCTGATTACGAAAACCAACAAAAAGCTCAATTGCACACCTCTCTTGATAAGTCAGATGGCATTCATTATTTTCAAAGAAATACCGACAGTGTGCCCAAGAATATAAAGAAAATCATCAAGGATTGCGGGCTTAACCAGATTCATGATGACTGGAAAAAGCAAACTGAAATAGAGCTAGGCATAACATTATCTAAGAAGAACAACAGTGAATAAGAAAAAACTACTCTCGGATTATATCCCTTTAATTCAATCAAAAGTAATTTCACCGAATCACGGGCATTATTCGGCAACCCTCCGAGAAACAGAGGGTTCAGAAATGGTTTTGAAAAAACTTGCTCAAGAATCAAGTGAAGGCAAGACGCTCACACCGAGGCTACACTTTGGCTGGGGAAGCTACCGTAACTTGGATATCGCTGCCGCCCGACGTTCAGACTATGTCATTCTTGCCGATGTAAGTTTGCGTCAAATTGAGATGTGGAATTTAACAATGTCGGCACTTAGAGTGGTCGATACTCCCGAAGAGTTTATATCGTTTTTTACATCTCTAGTTCCCAAAAACCCAAGGCCTCGTTTCCCTGTAAAAAAA
>CAYUHO010000203.1:0-2573 GCA_964444445.1 uncultured Piscirickettsiaceae bacterium
TCCCTTTTTAGGGCTATTTTTTTTTTAATAAATGATGTAAATTGCGTAAATATTATAAAAACTTCAAATGGGCATAGTTTTCATACTTATGAAACATATGGCCTTTAAGATCAGAAATAAAACCTAAGCTATTGAGTTGTCATGCAAGAAAGTAGGATCAAGCGCCACGACGCTAAAATAAATGCTCTTTTCCGTTTGGTCGATAATTTAATTATTTTCTTTACAGTGTATTGGATGGGTTTGTTGCTATCTGATGAGTGGCATGATAATTATTCTTGGCTATTATTGCTGTTAATACTTTTCTACAACTATTTTGCTGAATCTCAGCATGTCTATCGATCTTGGTGTGGGGGATCAATTTCTGAAGAAATTTTCAGCATTATCCTTGCTTGGTTCGCGTCACAGTTTTTTGTTATTTTGATTAATGTGTTGTTTATCCATGATGAAAGCTTTTCTCAATATTTTTGGGTGGTTCTTTTTATGGTGATTCCTTCAGCAATTGTGCTATTTCATTTGTTTGTCCGCTTGATTCTTGGTTATGCTAGAGCTCAAGGCGTCAATATAAGAAGAGTGGTTATTTATGGTGCAACCCCTCTTGGAATACGTCTTGCAAAAACTTTTGAACAGATGCCGTGGAGTGGTTTTCGTTTTGCCGGTTTTTATGATGATCGTCAAGTGTTTTCTTCAGGGCGGCGTGAAGATATGGAATTGCTTGGTGGGTCTCAACAAATGTTTGAAGACTGCAAAACCGGTAAGATAGAAAGGGTTTATATTACTTTGAGTTTGGCGGCAGAAAGTCGTACGAAATCGATTATCAAAGATTTGGCTGATACCACCGTGTCTGTCTATCTTGTTCCGGATATGTTCACGTTTGATTTACTGCATTCTAAGATTGAAGATTATAGAGGCATTCCCGCCGTTAGTATTTACGAGACCCCGTTTTCAGGGATAGATGCTTTTATGAAGCGTGTCGAAGATATTGTATTGTCTATGGGGATTTTGTTTTTCATTTCGATACCAATGCTTGCAATTGCCATTGGTGTTAAATTGTCTTCGCCAGGCCCTGTTTTGTTTAAGCAACACCGTTATGGACGTGGTGGCGAAAAAATAGAAGTGTGGAAATTTCGTTCCATGAAAGTCATGGAAAATAGTAATGATGTAGTTCAAGCGACTAAAAATGATTCTAGAATTACGCCTTTCGGCGCATTTATTAGAAGAACATCTTTGGATGAGTTGCCACAATTTATAAATGTTTTACAGGGGTCGATGTCGATTGTCGGGCCTCGGCCTCATGCGGTTTCTCATAATGAGGAATATCGCAAGTTAATCCCTGGTTATATGTTAAGACACAAAATTAAACCAGGGATAACCGGGTTGGCTCAAATAAACGGTTTTAGAGGTGAGACAGATACGTTAGATAAGATGGAAATGCGTGTGCACTATGATCTTGCCTATATTCGAAATTGGTCTGTTTTTTTAGATTTGAAGATAGTTTTTCTGACTGTTTTTAAGGGTTTTGTTCATAAGAATGCATATTAACAAAGAGGTATGTTTGCATGTTATCTAGAGCGTTTAGTTTAGTTGTTTTGGCTACAGTGTTTTTAGCTGGTTGTGGTGGAGAAGATGGTGCAGATGATAAGAAAAATACATCACAGGTGGCAGCCAAGGTAAATGGTAAGGAGATTACTGTGCATCAAGTAAATCAAGCGCTGAAAGGTGTTAGGTTGCCTCAGGGTCAGATGGAAAAAGTATCTCAACAAGATATTGCTAATAAAGTTCTGGATAATTTAATTAGTCAAGAGGTTATCCTTCAAGAAGCTGAAAAAATGAAGTTGGATCGTGATCCAGTAGTGTTGTCTGCGATTGAGGCAGCTAAGCAAAAAGTTTTGGTTGACGCTTATATGGCTAGGGTTTTAAGTAAGGATGCTTCAGTTGAAGAGTCAAAGGTAAGAGCTTACTTTGATGAGAACGATAAATTGTTTTCAAATCGCAAAGTGTTTACTTATACGCAGGTACTAATAGCAACTCCTCCAGAGAAGCAGGAAGAACTTGTCGAAAAAGTAAAAGAGTTAAATGATTTGGAGGCTTTTCTGAATTATCTGAAAGAGAATAAACAAGAGTATAAGATTGCTTATGAGACGAAAGGTTCAGAAAAACTTTCTAAACCTCTTCTTCAGCCTATGTATGCTATTAAACCTGGAGATATTGGATACCTAAAATTAACAGACGGTTTGTTGGTGATTAAGTTGAATTCTGTTGTGGATCAGCCTGTGGCTTATGAACAAGCTAAGCCGGTTATAGAGCGATTCTTATTTACTCAAGACAGAAAAGAAACATCTGCAGAGCTCGTGAAAAATTTAAGAGAAAAGGCTGAAGTGGAATATTTTGGAGATTTTTCCAAAGTCGAGCAACAAGAAGTTAAGGCCGTTACAAGTGATGCTGTCAAATAGTAAGTGAGTGGTATCTTAAACCATTATGGGTCATTATTTTTTTCGGCCAGCAGTATTTGTTTTTTTGTTGGGTTTTTTGAGCCTGGCTGAATCAAAGCCTGGTGATACATTTCGGCCATATAT
>CAYUHO010000204.1:0-2562 GCA_964444445.1 uncultured Piscirickettsiaceae bacterium
TTCAATAAAACAGTTCCGTTAGTTATTGATTTTATAACAAGGTTCATAATTATCTGTCCCCAGTTTCATACGTTTTTGTTTGGCAAAAGAGGTTAGCAGTAAATCAATATCCTGCATGATTTTTTTGTCACCTGTTATTTGAAATACCCCATTTTTCTCAATTTGATTGATTGTTTCAGTTTTAACGTTTCCTGCAACGATAGCAGAGAACATTTTTCTTAGGTTACTGGCAAGCTCATGGATAGGAAGCTGTTTGTTAATTTTAAGGGCAGCAACGTTTTCGTGTGTTGGGTTAAAAGGTTGTTGTAACTCAATTGGGATATGTAAATTCCAGTTGAAATAATAGGCGTCTTTGGTGTCTTTTCGATAGTCTCTTACTTTTTGAATACCTTCCTTGATTTGGGAGGCAACGTCTTCTGGGTCATCGATAATTAATTGTAATCTAGTCATCGCAATTTCACCCAAGGCATTACAAATGAATCTTAAAACGGCCTCAAAATAGTCTTTACTACTTTCGGGGGCAGTTAGGACAACAGGAAAAGGAATCTGTTTGTTTTTTGGGTGTAAAAGAATACTTAGGATGTAGAGAATTTCTTCCATCGTACCAGCACCACCTGGAAAAACAATAATTCCATGCCCTAGGCGAACGAAGGACTCAAGCCTTTTTTCAATGTCTGGTAAAATGAAAAGCTCAGAGACAATTGCATTTGGTGCTTCCGCTGCGATAATCTCCGGCTCTGTTAAGCCGATGAACCTTGGTTGATATGATCGTTGCTTGCCATGCCCTAAAACAGCACCCTTCATTGGACCTTTCATTGCTCCTGGTCCACACCCAGTGCAAATGTCAAACAATCTAAGTCCAAGGGCGTAGCCAACATGTTTAGTGTATTTGTATTCTTCAAGTGAAATTGAGTGTCCACCCCAGCAAACCACGATATTTGGATCTTCGTTTGTTTGCATCACGTTTGCATTGCGGGCGAGATGAAATACGGCATTGGTAATGTCATGACTGGTTTGTAAGTTAAAATCGTGACTGTCAATAATTTCATTCTTAGCATACAGTAGGTCACGTAAGACGGAAGATAAATGTTCTTGTAAACCAACGATTATTTCGCCATCAACAAACGCATTTTCAGGTGGATTATTAATTTCTAATTGAATCCCTCTGCCTTTTACTTGTACCGTTATTTCAAAATCCTTATGCGCTGCGAGTAGGGCTTCGCTACTATCTCCTTTAACACCGGTATTTAAAACGGCTAAGGAACACTGCCTAAATAATTCGTTTAACCCTGTGTCAGATTGGTCACATAGCTGGTAGGCTTCCTTGTAGGATAAAATTTGCATTGCGCCAGCAGGGCGAATAACTATTTTTTTGTTGTTGGAAATCATGTACTATTAAAACCTATGTTATTTTGAGATATAAAATGATGCGAACATCCAACCATTCATTAGAAGAAAGATTTTTATCAATTCTAATATTAACTGCAATTATCGGTTTATTGTGGCTATTTTCTCCTTTTTTAGAAGCATTGTTGTTTGCAATGATTTTGGCAACAGCAACCTACGGAGTTTATGAAAAGGTTTTACTGAAAACAAAAGGTTCAGAAACCGTTGCAGCTGGTATTACCAGTTTTACCATTTTATTAACGGTCATTGCACCGGTAACCTATTTGTTATTAGAGGTTGGGTTGCAGGTTGGTCAATTATATGGGCAGGCACAGGATTGGCTATCCGTTCAAACCCCTGAATCCTTTAAAAGTTTGAATCAACAACTGATTCAAATGGTTCCGTTACCTGAAACAACACAAGGTCAACTAGTTGTTCAGTTACATGAAAATTCGAGCAAGATAATTAAATTTGCACAGGATAGTATTGTTTATTTAGTCCAAGGGGTTTTTGGCAGTACCGCTTCATTTTTAACTTTTATGCTTTTGGCAGTGTTTGCTTTATACTTTTTTTATCGAGATGGTAATCGAATTTCACGCTACTTGATGGTACTTTCACCTTTAGATAATTTTTATGACAAAATGATTATGGGTCGATTCGCTAATCTATCAACCATTTTGTTATTGTCAGTATTGTCTATTGCGATTATGCAAGGGGTTAGTTTTGCTTTGCTAGCATGGTTTTTAGGCTTACCTGGACTCTTCTTGGGTATGGCAATTGCGGTTACGTCTTTTATTCCAATTGTTGGCTCAGCACTTGTCTGGATTCCTGTCGCGCTATCGCTGGTAATGCAGGGAGATTATGTTAGCGCGACGATTGTCATTTTTATGGGGGCGATTATTAATGGTTTTGTTATTGATAATGTATTACGTCCTATTTTGATTAATAAGATCGCTCATACCTTAGAAGGGGCGAAAGAAGATCTGGCGGTTGCAAATCACACTTTGATTACGGTGCTTGCCACCTTTGCAGGTTTAATTCACTTTGGAATCATTGGCTTGTTTTTTGGACCTGTTATTGCTGCAATTGCGATTACTATATTTGATGTTTATGCTTTAAAACATTCTGAAGTTTTAGACAAAACATAAGAATAAACGGAACAACTCAGTTTGTTTA
>CAYUHO010000205.1:0-2521 GCA_964444445.1 uncultured Piscirickettsiaceae bacterium
GTTAAATAAGATAATGAATAGGTTTAATCTTTTCTAAATCCCACTCAAATAAACCATTCGTTTTTTGGTTGTGTTAAAATCTAGCAAATTTTTAAGGATTAGAATTAAATGAAAAAATTACTTTTATTATTAGTGACGATTACCAGTTTTACAATGTTCACCCAAGTTGCTGAAGCGAAACGTTTTGGTGGTGGTAAGAGTATGGGGTTTTTTAAGAAAATGCCTTCTAAAAAGTTTGGTCAAAAACAATCTTCTAATAAAGCGCAAAAACCTGCCGCAGCGAGCAGTGCAGCTGGTAAGGCGGGCGCGGCTAGTGGGGCTTCTAAATGGTTAGGACCCTTGGCTGGATTGGCAGCAGGTGGCTTGTTAGCGGCGATGATTTTTGGTGATGGTTTTGATGGTATTCAAATGTTTGATATTCTGCTGTTTGCTCTGATTGCATTTATGTTGTTCAAAATTTTTGGGCGCAAGCGAGCGCAGTATAATCAAGAATATGCTAGCCAAGGTGATCAGTATGCTGGTCATGATACTGAAGATCACGTTGCTGGTCAAAATCAGCAGGCGAGAGAAGTATATCAAGCGGATGAGGTAAAGGATTATTCGCAAACCGGTTCAATTATCGGTTCTGCGGTTTCTGGTAATGCTCAACCAATAACGCATTTACCTAGTTGGTTTGATGAAGCTAGTTTTGTAGAAAATGCGAAGTCTCATTTTGTGAGTGTACAGAAGGCTTGGGATGCTGCTGATGTAAAGGAGATTGAAAGCTATTGTTCAGAAGAATTATTTGCGGCCTTGTCTGCTGAAATGGCAGGTATGAAGGCAGGAGATAATCATACGGAAGTGGATGAGTTGAATGTTGAGTTTGTCGATGCGGTGATTGATGGTGAATATCTTGTTGTCAGTGTTCGATTTACAGGTTATATTATTGAGGAGCAGGGAGCTGATTCGCATGCCTTTAGTGAAATCTGGCATATTCGTCGCCTTGAGATAGGTGAAGGTAACTGGCAAATTTCGGGTATTCAGCAACCATAAAAATTACATTTTTTAAGGGATTTTAAGATGAAAGCTATTCGATTTGCGATGTTGTTATCTCTGATGTCTATTTTAACGGGATGTGATAAACCCCCTGTTGAGTTAACCACGGTTAGTTTTGTAGATAACGATAAAGGCTCGGGTCATTTTGATCGGATGATTGAAATCTGCTTTACGAAACCCATCACCAGTGATTATTATCACAAGATTGTGATTATTACTCACCAGTCATATAAGTTGGAGGGAGGAAACACCCTTCGACCTTTAGCTTCTGACCCTGGCAATAAATGTCAGACGAGAAATTTGTATAATTACATCAATCGCGACTCGCCAATTAGCGCGCGAGACATGATCAAGGATTATATGACACCTGGTAATATCAATCAGCTTTTGATTAAGATCTATCCTGAAAAACCTGTGGGTAATGAAATTCCAATCACAGAGAGACTCTACAAAAATCTTTAAATTCTCTTATAGTAATGATCCTCCCAGCTCGACGGCTTTATTAAAACAAAGCCCAGAAGATTTTATTGTTGAAGAACAAATTGCTTTTCCTTTAACAGGGGAAGGTGAACATCTTTGGTGTTGGGTACAAAAAATTAATCAAAACAGTGAATGGGTTGGTAAGCAGTTAGCTAAATTTTGTGGCGTGACTAATCGTGAGATTGGTATGGCAGGCAAAAAGGACAAGCAGGCTGAAACTTACCAATGGATTAGTATTCACCTTCCTCAAAAACAAACCCCTGATTTTTCTAAACTTAATGTTCTAGGGGTAGCCGTTCTTCGCTGTGTTCGGCATAGCAAAAAACTGCAAACAGGCGGTTTGTCTGGCAATCAGTTTACTTTAAGATTGAGAACGTTTAGCGGAAATAAAACACAAACTGAACAACGCTTAATGCAGATTCAAACAGAAGGTTTTCCAAATTATTTTGGAGAGCAACGTTTTGGTCATGAACTAGAGAATTTGAACAAAGCGACTGAATTCTTTAACAAAAAAATTCGCCCTAAAAGACACCAAAAAACTATGTATTTATCTGCAGCACGCTCATGGATTTTCAATAAAATTCTAAGTGCAAGGCTAGATGCTAAAAATTGGAATACTTATCAGCAGGGCGATGTATATCAGCTAGAAGGTTCACAAAAGTGGTTTGCCGACGATGGCTCTGAAGATTTAATCGGCAGGCTGGCTGAAAAAGACATTCACCCAACAGGTGCTTTAGTGGGTAAGGGGGCGTTACCAACTCAGAAAACTATCTTCAAGTTAGAAGAGCAGATTATTAATCAACATCCAATCTGGAAAAAAGGTCTTGACTCAGTGGGCATGAAGCAAGAAAGACGAGCTTTAAGAGTCGTACCAAAAGACTTAAATTGGCTTTGGGAAGATAGTAACACCTTAAAACTTTCGTTTATCTTGCCAGCGGGAAGTTATGCCACGATGCTTGTTCGTGAGTTAGTTATTCAGGGCTCTCTTTAAGGAGACACTTAACAA
>CAYUHO010000206.1:0-2510 GCA_964444445.1 uncultured Piscirickettsiaceae bacterium
CGTAACTCTGAATCACAAAGGTCTCCAAAAACTCATATTTTCTTGTACTTAAATATTTGCTGCTATTTTATAGAAATTACGCTTAAAAACTTAATTTTTCGTCAGTTTATTGGTTAAACAAGAGGCGTTTGTTAAATTCAACTTAAATCTTTGATTGCTATTTGGTTGCTTTAGAAAGCCAATGCAAAACCTTTTCTTCCAATAACTTTGGATTCACTGGCTTTGTTATATAATCATCCATTCCCGCAGCGTAACAGGTTTCATCATCACCGCTCATGGCATTAGCTGTCATTGCTATAACAGGAATGTCCCGGTTTGGCACCTCTCCTCTTCTGATGCTTCTGGTGGCTTCATAGCCATCCATAATAGGCATTTGACAGTCCATTAAGACCAGATCATAGTGTTTGAAACTAAGGCATTCGACAGCCTCTTTACCATTTTCAGCATGGTCAGCTTGGTAACCCATTTTTTTCAGTAGTGTTAAGGCTAATTTGCGGTTAACTGCGTTATCATCAACCAGCAGGATTTTATATTGAGAGCGATCTATCTGCTTCTCTTCCGGTACCTCTACAGCCAATGTTTGGTTATCTAAGCGAACATGATTATTCATACTAAAGTACTCTTCTAGTACTGAATAAGACATTGGCTTACGTGCAGCAATAACATCATTGGAATTCATCCAGAGTTTATTAGGTTCATAATGGACCTGCTCAGGAGTACAGATCATTATCAAATGATAATTTTCACTTAATAATTTTTCCTCAATCTGCTTAAAAGAGATTCCACGCCGATCTATAGTGTTCATATCAATCATAATCACGGCATTGGGGTTTTGCTTCTGAGTATTGACAACTTCATCTAGAGTTTCATTGAAGACAATTTCTATATTAAGCGCTTGGTACTGTTTTTCTATCAGAGGCATTACTTGGCTTTTTAAACTCAGGGCATTGACTATTTGGCGCTTCTCAAACGAACGCAAGCAAGGTTCATCGACATCGCCAAAATCCTTAAATGTGAACCAAAAAGTAGAACCACCCCCTTTCTCACTTTCAAACCCAATTTCTCCTCCCATCAGCTCTGCGAGTTGCTTAGAAATCGTTAAACCTAAGCCTGTACCACCATACTCTCTAGTGGTAGTACTGTCTTCCTGAGAGAAAGAGACAAAGAGTTTATCTTGAGCGGCTTCAGAAATACCTATGCCGGTATCTTCAATTGTGAATTTGATAGTTTTAGTTTGCTTATCGAGCCACTCTATTCTTAGTTGCACTGAACCTTTATGGGTAAATTTAATCGCATTACTCAACAAATTAAGAACGATCTGTCTAACTCTTGTTTGGTCACTGAACACAGTTTTAGGAAGAGTTGGGTCAATATAGTAGGCAAACTTAAGTCGCTTAGAAAAAACTCGATTTGAAACCAGAGAAACCGAACTCTCAATCAAGGGTAAAAGTTCAAAGTTTTCATTGGAAACCTCTAGTTTTCCAGCCTCAATTTTAGAACAATCGAGAATATCGTTAATAATCTGTAGCAGTGAGTGGGCACTAGTCGAAACCGTATCAACAACATCTTTCTGTTCTTCAGACAAAGGCGTATCTTTTAATAGCCCGGTCATTCCAAGAATGCCATTCATGGGCGTGCGAATCTCGTGGCTCATATTTGCAAGAAATTCAGATTTCAGCTTAGTACTGGCTTCTGCTCTTCTCAGGATTTTTTTCAAACGTCCCATAATCAAACCTAAGAGCACAAAAAGAACTAAAGAGATGATAAAAATCGCAATCAATGACTGCAGAGCTTTTTTCTCCATTTCAACGGTGATATCACTAATCGGGCGAGTTATTGAAAACACCCCCTCCTAACATCACCTACTTTCCAGTCCTTTTTAGGGGTGCCAATATAGGTGTTGTGACATCCAACACAACTCTCTGTCAACCTATCTGCCAACGCATAACGCAAAACAGGCAAATCACCTTGAACTTCTATTCTCCAGTACGGCTTTTCAGGGTTCTTTCGCAAAGCATTCATGGCTTCCTTTTCAAACTCATCCAGAGTTTGTTCTCGCCATTCAAAAGGCATGTCACTATAAACTCTAGCTTGATAGCCTTCATGATTCTTCGATATGTAATTACCAAATGTCTTTGCATAAGTAGCAGGTAATGGAAAGGCATTAGAGATTTCTTCAAAATCGTGAGTAACAATCGCGTTATTGGCCCTAATTCTTGGCAAAATTTCACTGGCATAAAAGTTTCGTGATTGAACCATACCTAAGGCGAAATTTTCAGCTTCTTCAACAGCAATTTTCTCTGCTATTTCCCGATTACTCTGATAGTTTTCCCAAAAAACAAAAGTAATTCCAGACAAAAAAAGCCCGGAAAGCATAATCAGAAAGTAATCAGAAAAAAAATCGCAGAATTTTATGCATACTTATATCCCAAAGTGATATTTGCTCAATTCTAACAATGGAATTGCAACACTAAACCGACACAAAGATTAATTATTTGCTGTTAGATGGC
>CAYUHO010000207.1:0-2499 GCA_964444445.1 uncultured Piscirickettsiaceae bacterium
ATTATATTGTTCATGCTGTCTCCCTCATTTTTTCAAATTATATGACGTTTACCTAGAAAGCATGGTTAATCTTTTTTATGCTATATTAGAATGTTTTAATAGGGCATCAATTTCTGGCTCTCTACCACGAAACGCTTTAAATAACGTCATAGGATGAACAGAACCTCCCGCAGCAAGTATCGTGTTCTTAAATTTAGACCCTATTTCTGGGTTTAATATTCCCTGCTCCTCAAATAAACTAAACGCATCTGCCGATAAAACTTCTGCCCACTTATAACTAAAATAACCTGCTGCATAACCGCCTGCAAAAATATGACTAAAACTCTGTGGAAAACGAGAATACTCTGGTGGCATAATAACAGCGACTTCTTCTTTGGTTTCTCTTGCTAAATCTAAAATTTCTTGCGGAGCATCTATTTGATAGTTCGCATGGGCTAAAAAGTCGAACAGACTAAATTCTAACTGCCTTAGCATCATCATTGCTGATTGAAATCCACGCCCTTTTTGCAAAGCATACAACATTTCATCAGGTAAAACTTCCCCCGTTTCAACATGCCCCGTCATTAAATCGATACCCTCTCGTGTCCAACAAAAGTTCTCCATAAACTGAGAGGGCAACTCGACTGCATCCCAAGGGACATTGTTTATACCCGAAACATCAAAATGAATCATCTCCGTTAACATATGATGTAAGCCATGCCCAAATTCATGAAACAATGTCGTCACTTCATTATGGGTTAGACAAGCCGGTTTATCCGCAACCGCAGGGGTAAAGTTACAAACTAGATAAGCAACAGGCACTTGCAGTTTACCACTGCTGGTTTTCCAACGGCTAACCACCGTATCCATCCAAGCACCACCGCGTTTATTTTCACGGGCAAATAAATCAAGATAGAAAGAGGCAATCACTTGCTTATTTTCATCTATCAAATCAAAAAATCGAACATCCTCATGCCAAACAGCAACATCAAACCGTTCTTTAATAGTTACGCCAAATAAAATCTTGGTAATTTCAAATAAACCCTGTAACGATTTCTTAACCGGGAAATAAGGACGAAGTTTTTCTTGAGACAAAGATAAGGTTTCATCCTTCAATTTTTCTGCATAAAAACTAATATCCCAAGGATTTATTTTTAAGTCTTGCCCCCCCCCTGGTGATTTTTTGCTGGCAAATGCCTGTAAAGTCGCTAACTCCTGCTTTGCTTGCTTTTTAGAACGCTTAACCAAATTACGAATAAATCCTATCACTTGTTCTGTTGAATCTGTCATTTTGGTCGCTAAAGAAAGCTCACCATAATGCTCAAACCCTAATAATTCTGCCTGTTGATGCCGTAAATTTAAAATCTGCTTTATATTATCTGAATTATCAAACTGCTTATCATTAGCTAACTCAGAGGCACGTGTAGCAAACGCCTGATAAATCTCTTCTCGTAATTTTGCATTTTCTGCATAAGTCATTATTGCCAAATAAGATGGGAAATCCAAAGTGACCAACCAACCGTCTAATTCTTTTTGTTCAGCCAATTGTTTTAATAAACCCATTGCAGATTCAGGTAGCCCTGCTAACAACGTTATATCTGTAATATGCTTCGCCCAAGCCTGCGTACTTTTCAAAACATTATTTGCAAACTGACTACCTAATTGCGAAAGTTGCTGGCTAATTTTTTTAAATTTTTCCTGTTGTTCCTCTGGCAAATCTATCCCAGACAAACGAAAGTTTCTTAACGAATTTTCAATCACCTTCTTTTGAGCAATTGAATAATTCTGATATTCCGCACTCGCCTCAATCACCTGATACTTATCAAATAACCCCTTATTCTGCCCCTGTCGATTACCGTAATCTGTCACCCTATCTAAACAAGCAACATAAGCCTCATGCCATTCATCTGAATTTTTAACCGCATCAATATGACTAACAGGCCCCCAAACACGTTCCATTCGGTTATCTAACTTCTCTAATGGTTCAATTAAATTCTGCCAAGTTGGTTCTGTACTGTCCGCAACAAGTTCATCAATCTTAGCTTGGTTCTCCGCCAACAAAATATCAATTGCAGGCTGGATATGTTCCACATGAAACAAATCAAATTTAGGTAAATCGGTCATATCTAATAAAGGGTTCATGAAACGGCTCTGTTTAAAAATCAAAAAACGATTATAACGAATTAAGATAAAATGATGTCCATGACTTACCCTATCCCCACAGAATTATCCCATGCTGAAATTGAAATTAAAAAAAGCCGTTTTATTGCTTATGCTAGGGGGGTTAAAACTCGTGAAGAGGGTTTGATTTGGCTTGAGGAGATTCGTACACAATATCCTGATGCACGCCATCATTGTTGGGCGTATTTGATTGGTAACCCGAATTGTGCAACCAATGCTGGTATGGGTGATGACGGCGAACCTTCTGGGACAGCAGGTAAACCGATTTTAAATGTGTTACAACATAAGGAGACACTTAACAACTGATTAAAATTCTGGCAACGCTAAGTTTTCAGCATC
>CAYUHO010000208.1:0-2481 GCA_964444445.1 uncultured Piscirickettsiaceae bacterium
ATGCATTCAAACAACAACCACATCTCGTTTGTTTTGCTGTAAAAGCAAATTCAAACCTAGCCGTCCTAAATATATTGGCACAATTAGGTTCAGGGTTTGACATCGTTTCAGAAGGCGAACTAGAACGAGTATTGGCAGCTGGTGCAAATGCAAATAAAGTTGTTTTCTCTGGTGTTGCCAAAACATCAAATGC
Source organism: uncultured Piscirickettsiaceae bacterium (assembly GCA_964444445.1). Lineage (GTDB taxonomy): Bacteria > Pseudomonadota > Gammaproteobacteria > Thiomicrospirales > Thiomicrospiraceae > Hydrogenovibrio. The sequence goes on from CAYUHO010000208.1 coordinate 194, forward strand.
AATTAAAAGAGCATTAGAAGTTGGTATTCGCTGTTTTAATATTGAGTCTTACCCAGAACTAGACCGAATTCAATCCGTTGCAAAATCGATTGATAAAATAGCCAAAATATCAATTAGAGTCAACCCTGATGTTGACGCAAAAACACACCCTTATATTTCAACAGGATTAAAAGATAATAAATTTGGCGTTGATATTGATACTGCCCCTGAGCTGTATGCAAAAGCAAACACATTATCACATATTAAAATCACAGGAATTGACTGCCATATCGGCTCACAACTTACTGAAACAAGCCCTTTCATTGATGCTTTAGAAAAGCTCATTATTCTAAAAAACAAACTTAAAGAACAAAAAATAACAATACAACACCTCGACATCGGTGGCGGTCTAGGCATTACTTATACGGACGAACAGCCTCCTGAAATCCATAATTATATACAGGCAATTTTAGAAAAACTTAACGATTCAACAATCGAAGTTCTTATCGAACCAGGCAGAGCAATTGTAGGCAATGCTGGTATTTTAATAACAGAAGTCGAATACCTAAAACCAACTCAACACAAAAACTTTGCCATTATTGATGCAGCAATGAATGACTTAATTCGTCCAGCACTTTATCAATCTTATCAAGAAATCATCCCCATTAAACCGAGGACTAACGGACTAGAGGATAACTGGGATTTAGTCGGACCCATTTGTGAAACCGGTGACTTTTTAGGTAAAAACAGAAAACTAAACCTAAAAGCTGGCGACTTGCTTGCCATAATGTCTTCTGGTGCCTACGGCTTTACCATGAGTTCCAATTACAATAGCCGACCAAGAGCGGCTGAAATAATGGTTGATAAGAACAAAGCTTATGAAATAAGAGCTAGAGAAACAATCCAAGAACTGTTTAAAAAAGAGAACTTGCTCCCTAACATCTAACTCAACCTCCCCCCCTTGGTGATTTTTTACTTAAAAATCACCAAGGGGGGGGTATGAAACCTTAAGAAGGTACTGAGTAACTACCAAGGCTTACCTACTCTAAAAAACAAAGTTTTTATATACTCAGTTTCAGGTATTGCTGGATGAACAGGATGGTCTGGAGCCTGATGAGCTTGATCAAATAGTTGAACAGAACGATCAACGTGCCTTGCTGCTAACTGAACTTGTTTCAATAAACTATCTCTTGTCATATGATGTGAGCAAGATGCTGATACGAGAACACCACCATATTCAACTAATCTTAAAGCGAGTTCATTAATTCGGCGGTAAGCTTCTGAACCTGACTTAATATCTTTTTTACGCTTTGCAAACGCTGGCGGATCAATAATCACGACATCAAACTTATTAGCCTCAGAAACAAGCATTTTAAGTGCATCAAACGCATTTCCTTCCAAGGTTGACACCTTAGCTTCTACACCATTCAAACGTGCATTTTCATCAACGCCATCAAGTGCGGTAGAAGAAGAATCGACACATACAACTTCTGTCGCACCTGCTATCGCAGCTTCAATCCCCCAACCCCCTAAATAACTAAAGACATCCAAAACTCGTTTCCCTTGCACAAGAGTTTGCAATCGTTTTCTTGCCATTCTATGATCGTAAAACCAACCTGTTTTTTGCCCTGATTGAACAGGAATCGAAAAAGTTACCCCATTTTCCTCCATTAAAACGGATTCTGGTAGTTCCCCTAACGCAACTTCCTCATATTGTTCAAGCCCTTCTAATTTACGACTTGCTGTATCATTTCGATAGACTAACGCTTGTGGGTGAAAAAGATTATCAATGGTTTGTGTAATTTCATCTTTTACTAACTCCATTCCTGCGGTGGTAATTTGAGCAACAAAAACATCCCCAAAACGGTCAATAACCAAACCTGGCAAGCCATCTGAATCTCCAAACACCAATCGATAAAAAGGTTGCTCAAAATTCATCTCACGCAACGCTAAAGCTGCTTGAATTCGATTTTTAATAAAGGTTTGATTAAACTTAATCTTGATATTTCGAGAAAGTAAACGAGCACAAATTAAGGTTTGAGGATTCACATAAGCCACCCCTATCGACTTTCCGTTTGAAGATTCCAGAGAGACGACTTCTCCCGCTGAAAAAGATTGTAAAGGGGTTTCTTTTGTCTCTATTTCATTACTAAAAATCCAAAGATGACCTTGTTTAATTCTTCTGTCTTCATTTTTTTTAAGTCTTAAACTCTTCATCTAATTTTTCACCACCATCATTTATTACTTCAACTCGATTTCGACCATTCTCTTTAGCTTCATATAAAGCCATGTCCGCCCTTTTAAAAATG
>CAYUHO010000209.1:0-2479 GCA_964444445.1 uncultured Piscirickettsiaceae bacterium
CAATAGGTTCATTAGGATCTACAAATTGAGGTAATAAAGCTGAAAAATAAAGCAAAGCCTTCGGGTTCGCCAATTGAACAACAAAACCTTGATAAAAAGTGCTTACAGATGTTGTTTGCTGACTTTGAATATTAATTTTAATTGCACCAGCTTTACTAAAAAAAGCAGATAACCCTAAATATATCAGATAAACAACGCCAAACCATTTGATAATCGAAAACAATAGATTAGAAGCAACAATTAAAGATGCGATTCCCGTTGCGGATAAAACGAAAAAAAAACATCGGCACTCGCAACACCCAAAACGCCTAAAAATGCTTTTTTTGAACCATGTGATGCCCCTTGAGTTGCAACAGTAATCGCTGATGGACCAGGAACCAAAATAAGCATAACCGTTGTGACTAAAAAAAACAGATATAACTCTATGTTCATATTTCTCTTTTACCTAAATTGCTATCTGAGGATTTGACTATCATCCCAATCCCCATTTAAGAATTTAGATATTAGAGACCTTTGCATAAGCTAGTCGCGAACTAAAAATCAGATAGATTTTAGCCTGTTTTGCCTAAAAAATAAGCGTAATAGCCAGCTATTGCGTGTTTTTTTAGGTGAAAGAGGATGAAATATAGCAATTTTTAGTCGTGATTAGTCTTGTGCAAAGGTCTCATTAAACTTAATTATAGTTTTCTTCTGCCAACCCAGCCAATAAAAAATCTTCTTTTGCTTTCGTATTCATATCCCAAGCACCGCATAAGTAAATTCTTTTATCGGCTAAATTAGGATGTTCAACTAGAACCTGTTGATGCACAAAGCCCGATAAAACCTCCATATAAACCAAATTATCATGGTGCTTTTCTAACCCAATCATTTCATTATGCAAATAAAAATCTTCCTGCTTAGTCGCTCCCCAATAAAAATAAATTTTATTCTTAAAATTCTGTGCAAGCAACTCATCTAAAATAGATTTCATTGGAGCAAAGCCCGTTCCACCTGCAACAAGAATAATATCATGTTGATAATTATCTAACTCATTATCTAACTGATATTGCTTATTTGGGCCCGAGATAATCAACTCATCTCCAACGGTTATTTTAAACAAATCTTCCATAAATTTCGTACCCAAACGATTACGAATATGGAGTTCAATTAAACCATCATTGCGAGGAGAAGAAGCGATTGAAAAAGGTTTTAAATCTTCTGCATCAAACCCTGCCATTAGATAATCTCCAGCGGCATATTGAAAAGGTTCACAAGCTCTCAATTGCAATAGTAATGTGTCTGCTGTAAAAAGTTTTTTAGTTTGTACTTTCGCTTTTATTGGCTTTGTCATATTTAATTATGTTGTATTATTTTGTTATCTTAAAATTTGTCCACACAGGTGCGTGGTCGGAAGGTTTTTCCATGGCTCGAATTTCGTAACCAATGTCACTAGATTCTACCTTGCTAATTAAAGGTTTAGTCGCAAGAACCGTATCAATTCTTAAACCTCTTTTTGGCTCATCAGCAAAGCCCTTAGAACGGTAATCAAACCAACTAAGCGTTCTTTCGATATTCTCATTAGTTGGGTTTAGAGTACGAAATGAATCTTCTAAACCCCAGTTTAGTAAAGTTGCCATCCACTCTCTTTCTTCAGGTAAAAAGCTAGTTTTTCCCTGCTTTAACCAACGTTTTCGGTTTACCTCACCAATACCAATGTCTTGATCTTCAAACGAAATATTAAAATCGCCTATAACCACAACATTATTTTCAGGATTACATTCAGTTTCTAAATAAACCATTAAGTCTTGATAAAACTTTTCTTTAGCAGGAAATTTTGTCTCATGACTACGATTTTCACCCTGTGGAAAATAACCATTTAACACCCGAATTTGATTACCTTTCGGATCTTCAAAGTCACCAATAATCATTCTTTTTTGAGCCGTTTCATTATCGGTCATCCAACCCTTCTGCTCTGCATTTAATTTAATATCTTTTCGGTACAGTAACGCCACACCATAATGTGTTTTTTGCCCCATAAAAATGGCGTCATAACCTAGCGCATTAATGGCATCCAGAGGGAATTCATGATCTTGCACTTTTGTTTCTTGCAAGCCAATAATTTCAGGGTTTTCATCATCAATAAGCTTTTCTAATTGATGCAAGCGCATACGAACGCTATTGACATTAAAGGAAACGATTTTCATATTTTTCTTAAACTCTATTTAATTTTCTGGGAGAGCTTTGCATGAACTAATCGCGATAGTAAAATGTAATAGAATTTTGCAGATTTTAGTCAAAAAACAAGCTTAATAGCTAGCTATTGGGCGTTTTTTTGGCTGAAAGATGCGGAATTATAGCCATTTTAATTCGTGAATAGTCTCATGCAAAGTTCTCTCTGGATATTTTACTGTACAAGTTTGACAAAATTAAAACATTTGTCGCCCTTGTTCTTTAAGGAGACACTTAACAACTGATTGAAATTCTGCGTGGACTTCTAGCC
>CAYUHO010000210.1:0-2473 GCA_964444445.1 uncultured Piscirickettsiaceae bacterium
ATTCTATCCCGACTAAACAGTCAACTTCAGCCCACTGTTCTTCTGAAAAAAGGTCTGAAATAGCATCTATAGTTTCCCTAAAATGGTTTTTTAACAAAGGTGAAATATCCCTAAAAAGAATACCAGATAATGGGAAATCAGGGACTAACCCTAAATACTGCTCTAATGATGATTTTGACATATGATTTTAATAAACAACTAACAAAGCAAACAAAATAACACAATCATGACGTGTTTTTATATAAAATGTGTATATTCTTAATTTTATATTAAATCGTTAATAATCAAACCAAGTAATTTTTATACACCTATGAATTTAACCGAAAATAAATACGAAGAAAAATTACTTTTAGATTTACCTCCAAATGCTAGAGATGTTGCTTTATCTCTTTTTATGCACATACCCTTAAATGAACTCCTACTAGATTTACAAAAGAATAAACCAAACGAACAACTATTAATAAGACATAAGGTTTCAACTAAATATTGGCTAGCCATTTTAAAAGCTGCGATTTTAGCAAAAATAACTTATTTTTTACCAAAAGGAAACTACACTAAGGAAGAGATTTTATTTATGCTAAAAATAGTGAGTATTTGTATAGATTATCCAGTCAAAAATATTTCTTTTCCAGATTTAACGAGTCATGTAGGAAAAGACATGCCCACACTAAACACTTGGCTGACTAAATTATCAACTCTCCTACAAACACTAAGTTCAAAATAATCAACGATAACTAGATTATATTTTGTAAAGGGCTCACTAAAAATAACTAAAGGAATTTTAAACAAACTGAAATTACCTTAACCTACTTTTTAATTCATCGCAATAGCTAACGATTACGCTTCATTTCAAAGTAAATCAATCGTAATCAATATTTTCATCATTCAAGTCATTTTGATTTATTTGATTATCTTGAATTAGAATAGTTGTCAAAGAACCACCAATGTCCGACTCACCGTTTGAGTCAACAATAATTTGAGTATCATCAACGATACCATCCCCATCTGCATCAACAAACGTCATTTCTAAATACTCTGCTAAAGAAGCTGGTTCAATTGCTTCACCAGCATCAATTAATTCGCTAATATCTAAAACATCTTCATCCAAATCAAAATTTGATAACATAATATTATCACCATCAACTTTAAACGTTTCAGCTTCACCTGAAGTATTAAAGTCAATACCTAGCAATAAATCATCATCCTGACCATATAAAACATTGTCTAAACTTGTTTGAGCTGTCTCAGAAATAGTAACATTGTCTATCCCCCAAGATTCATCACGAATACTCTGGTTTAAGGTTGAACCAAAGCCTAACTGAACCTGACCATTGTCATCTAATTTTGTCGTAATTGAGTAGTGATGAATATCTTCGGCTCCCCAGCCAGTAAATTCATTGCCACTCGTACTTGTTCCACCATCGGAAGCACTTCCTGAGTCACGTACTTGCATAATATCGCTAGTAACTTGATCCGAGTTGACAAATACCTGAAAGGCTTCTACATTTCCACCCTCATGCTTGGCATTCCAAGCACTATTTCCATCCCAACTATCAATTTCATACATATCAAATTCAATAGTCACAATCTGACCAGCTTTTTCTGAACCAAAGTCATAAATTTTTGCGATGGCTTCATTCCCATTTGTACCACCAAAACGCCCTAGGAAGTCGCCCAACTCACCCGAAGTCTGTGAAGTTGCAACAGCTCCAGGATGTGAAATACTCTGCCAGCCCGATGAAGACCCATTGGTAAATGTTTCAGTTAACATAACTATTGCACTATCATTATCATAGATTTGCCCAGTTGCTGACTGACCACCTATTTCTAAATTATACTGCTCATTAAGTTCTTCTGCATAGTCATTAACCGTTTCTACCGTTACCGTAAAACTAGCAACCCCTGGTGGTACTGTAATCAAGTTATTAGTTGCATTATAAGTAACACCATCACTAAATACAGGTGTTCCATTGTAATCGTCATTATCCGTTGTACCATTTGTTAGAGCAAAACTATATACTCTTGCATATTCTGAAACACCACTAACAATAACAGTATGAGAAATATCAGCACCTTCATTTGCACTATTACTACTAATACTTGATATGCTTATCGGGTCATTATCATAAATATGCCCAACTGCCGTCAGACCTCCAACTTCTAAGTCATACTGTTCTTCTTCTTCATCAATAGCATCGTCAACCGTAACGATCGTAAACGTAAAGTTACTCACACCAGATGGAACAGTAATGCTATTATTAATTGCATCATAAGTTACGCCATCACTGAAGACTGGTGCCAAAGCATAATCGCTAGAACCAGAAGTACTATAATCCGTTATATTAAAACTAAATTCTTTAACAATATCAGAAGCGGCACTCAAACCAACAGAGTGTGTCAAACCCATTCCCTCAAGTCCAATACTACTTGTCAGACTTACGATCGTTACAGCGGCATCATCATTAGCGATTGT
>CAYUHO010000211.1:0-2459 GCA_964444445.1 uncultured Piscirickettsiaceae bacterium
CAACGGTTAGATTAATCTGCCATTATTTCTTTTTTGCTTTTTTTAATTTTTTTGCTATCTTCTTTTTATGTGGTTTTTTCTTGGCTTTTTTTGCCGTGGCTGCTTTTCCTGTTTTAGTGATTATAGAAGTTGCCTCTAACCCTTTAATTTTAGCAATTGGCAGTTTAATTCCCATGTGGTATTCGATTCTTTTTAGATGTTCAACGTCGTGAGCCTCAACAATACTGAAGGCAACGCCTACCTGTTTACCGCGTCCCGTTCTACCAATTCTGTGAATGTAAATATCGCCACGATGTGGTAGGTCATAATTGATAACATGGGTGATGTTGAGCATATCTAAACCACGTGATGCAACGTCTGTTGCGACCAACACTTTTACTTTTCCACTGGTAAATTTTTTACTTCTTTCAAGGCGTTTTGCCTGAATCATGTCACCATGTAAAACCGTACTGCTAATGCCTTGTGATTGTAGCCATTCATCAATCAAGTCAGCTTTTTCTTTTTTATTGCAAAACACAATTGCACTTTGGCAACTATCATCTTCAATCAGATTTTTTAGAATCGCCTGTTTGTGGTCTTTATTATCGGCAAAGTAAATTTGTTGTTGTACTTGGCTAGACTGTTGGTTGGGTGCATCTATTTGGATGGTTGCGGGGTCATCTAAAATATTTTCAGCAAATTTTTCGACACCACTACCTGAAAGGGTAGCCGAAAAACACGACGCTTGAAAATCACCAGGGATAGATTCTAGTAGGGCATTTACATCAGGTCCTTGCCCCATGTCGAGCATTCGATCAGCTTCGTCGATGATAAGCATTTCAACGTTAGAAAGGTTAATGAACTCCTTGGTCATGATATTGAGCAGACGCCCCGGTGTTGCGACTAGAATATCAATGGGTTCATTGAGTTTTTCCATTTGCTTGTCTGAGGCAAAGCCTCCTGTAATGACTTGGCTTTTAAAGTGACAGTGTGTGCCAAGTTGCTTTACCACCTTGTGAGTTTGAAAGGCAAGTTCACGTGTGGGAGCAAGAATCAAGACTCTAGGGGTGGCACTATGTTTAGGTTCATCAAGCAAAAATTGCAATGCCGGTAAGACAAAAGCCGCTGTTTTTCCAGTTCCGGTTGCGGCACCAGCTAAGACATCACGTTTCATCAGCATCCAAGGAATGGCTTCAGCTTGTACTGGGGTTGGTTTATGGAAATGGTGTTCAGTGAGCGCAGATAGTAATTCAGGGTCTAGCTCGAGTTCTTCAAAGGTCATAATCAGTTCATTCTTTTAGTTTTAAGCTATTTTAAACTATCAAAAAAATATAAACATTGTTATTCTAGTCGCCAGAACTTTAATTTAAATCTCTTAGAGACCTTTGCACGAATTAGTCGCGAGAGTAAAATGTGATAGAATTTTGCAGGTTTTAGTCAAAAAATAAGCTTAATAGCCAGCTACAAGGTGAATTAGCGAAGCTAAGAGAAGGTGCCCTGGGGTATTGAGCGTTTTTTTGGCTGAAAGATGCGAAATTATAGCCATTTTAATCCGTGAATAGCCTCGTGTTTATGCCCTTTAGGGTGCAAAGGTCTCTCTAAGGTGTTAGCTTGTGAAATCAGTTGTATTCAATACGATTATTTTATTGTCACTGCTTGCAGTTTCATTTTTTATGTATTTTATTCCACCGATTGGTTCAGCGATTAAACAAATTAAGCCAATTGAAATGCCGCAGACACATGCATATTTACAGCAGATGGGAAATATACTTTATTCCAGAGAAGAAATGGACAAGATTTATAGTGAGTTGGATAGTGTTGAAACAGCTTGGGACAAAAAGGATAAAATGCAACGTTACTCTCCGTCAATAAGGTTGGGTATTATTCTGGCGCAGATGCAGGTAATCTTTGTTTTGATTATTCTCTTATTCTCTGTTTTTTATCGGTTTGGGTCTTATTTAGATTTGATTGCGATAGGTTCCTTGTTGATTTTTTTAACCTATGTCATTCCGATATTTTCGGTGGGCACCTTTCAGATATCAATCTCATTGTTTTTATTTATTTCGATTGCAAGAAGCATCTTAAGTCGTTATATTTTAAAAGTAGAATGAGTGAGGTAAAATTAGTTAGGATTGAGCATCCCATTAAAATTATTGTAAAGTCAAACTGGTTTTAGTCGATAAAATATAAGTAGGCGTATAAAAGAAAGGAGTTAGGTATGGATATTTCACCTGAAATGGCTGTGAATTCAGCGCTTAATATGCAACAAGGACAACTGCAGCAGCAAGCGCAAATTTCGATGTTAAAAAAAGCAATGGAGATTCAAACACAGGGAGCTGTTGCGCTTATCGAATCATTGGCAGCAGCGCCTTCTACTCAAGGTTTACCAGCGAATCTCGGAAATAATATCAATACCACAGCTTAATATAAGGAGACACTTAACAACTGATTAAAATTCTGGCAACGCCAGGTTTTCAGCA
>CAYUHO010000212.1:0-2443 GCA_964444445.1 uncultured Piscirickettsiaceae bacterium
ATATCAAATAGTAATCGTTATTGAGTTGAAATCACTATCAAATAAGAAGTTTTTTTTGGCTAAAAACCCCCAAGGGGGGGTATTATTTTTTTGGTATTTTTATGACCAAAATCGCTGCGAATATGATAAATAGGCTTGATAAGACTAGGGTTGCTTGTATTCCTGCGGTTTGATAGAGATAACCAGAAAGGATGGTTCCTGTTAATCGACCACCTGCGTTTGCCATGTAGTAAAAGCCAACGTCTTTGGACGTGCCGTCGGTTGAAGCAAAAGAGACGATTAGATAGGAATGTACAGCAGAGTTTAATGCAAAGATGACTCCAAACAAGAGTAAACCGATAATGATAATCCAGTTGGGAGACCAGTGCATTGTGATTGCCATGGCAATGGGGATGCTTGCCAATGCGATGGCGAGTTTCATTGCAGTATGAGGAGTTGGGTTGCCTTGTTGTTTGATTATTTTTGGGGTTAGAGCTTGAATGACTCCATAGCCAATTATCCAAGTGGCGAGATACATGCCGACTTCGGTATGTGACCACCCTAAAACGGCTTGAAGATAGACTGGTAAAGCAACAACAAACCATACGTCTCTTGCGCCAAATAAGAAGAATCGAGCGCCTGATAGCCAATTAATTTCGGGTGATTTGGCGAATAGTTGATTAAATTTTGGTTTATTTTTGGCTTTACCTAGTTTGCCGTCTAGCCAAATAAGAGAGGTGGTTAAGGCAAGGGTTAGCAACGCTGTCATAATCCACATAGCATGGGTAAAGCCGACCAGTTCGAGCAGTAATGCACCAAGAAAAAAGCCGATGCCTTTAAGTGCATTTTTTGAGCCAGTTAGAGCGGTTATCCAGCGATAAAGTGTTCCGTTACTATCACTGGCAAGTGCTTTAACGCTACTTTTGGCAGACATCTTGTTGAGATCTTTTGCAATGCCTGACATGGCTTGAGCTAACATGACATAGGCGACACTGAACCATTCAGCAGGCACAGTTAGCATAATAAGTGCCGCAATTTGAATGGATAAACCAATATTCATAGTGACGTTTAGCCCTAAGCGTGCTCCTAACCACCCTCCTAGTAGGTTGGTGACAATGCCAAAAAATTCATAAAACAGGAATAACATGGCGATTTCTATCGGGCTATAGCCTAGCTGATGAAAGTACAATAGCACCAGCATGCGTAATGCACCATCGGTTAGGGTGAAAGCCCAATAGTTTCCTGTGACTAATGCATATTGTTTGGTTGCGTTCATAAACTGGTTGTTCCTAGGCGGTTATTAATTTAACTCAGCATTTGCTTTACCTACTTTTACGGCGAGTTCCATCATGCGTTCAACGTAGCCTGTTTCGTTGTCATACCAAGCTAATACTTTTAGTTGAGTGTTGTTAACGACCATTGTGGAGAGGGCATCAATGACTGATGAGCAGGTTTCACCTTCATAATCGATAGAGACTAATGGACGTTCTTCATAACCCAGTATATTTTTTAAATAGGTTTCGGAGGCTTCTTTGAAAAGTATATTGATTTCTTGTTCAGTGATGGGTTTTTCCATTTCTAAAACCATATCTGTTAAAGAGGCATTCATGAGTGGAACGCGTACTGCTAGCCCATTTAAGCGACCATTTAGTTCAGGAAAAATCGTACCAATTGCTTTTGCTGAGCCAGTGGTTGTTGGAATAAGAGACTCAAAGCTCGCCCGTGCTCTGCGTAAATCTTGATGCCCGTGATCGACTACTTTTTGGGTGTTAGTTCGGTTATGTAGGCTTGTAATTGTGCCGTGTTTAATCCCAATTTTTTCATGTAGCACTTTTATAACGGGTGCAATACAGTTTGTGGTACATGAGGCGGAAGTAATCAATTTATCTTGACCTGCTTCAAAAATTTCATCATTAATTCCCATGACAATATTTTTAACACCTTCTTTCATAGGGGCAGCGACGATAACTTGTTTTATGCCCATATCAAAGTAAGGTTGAAGTGCTGCTTTATTTCGAAAAACACCGGTTGACTCTATTAAGATATCAATCTCCATTTTGTCCCAAGCAGTGTCTTCAATTGCTTGGTTTTGTGTGTAACTAATGGTTTGATTGTTAATGATAATTTTGTTTTTTTTAGCCACTGGGTTATGATGCCAACGTCCATGTGCGGAATCAAATTTTAACAGGTGTGCAGAGCCTACAGCATCTGTTGCAATTTCATTGATATGAACAAATTCAACTTCAGCCCAGTCAAATGCTTGTCGTAATGCGAGTCGCCCCATTCTACCTAAGCCGTTAATTGCTATTTTAATTGCCATGATTTTTCCTTTGATTATTTTTACATCTGCCTAAACAGATATTCTTAATAAATTTAAAGAGAATGCAATAGTTAAGCAAAATTGTAAAAAAAAATTCATATTTAATCTAAATCCCTAAATAGAGATTTGGGTTACTCAGTATTG
>CAYUHO010000213.1:0-2419 GCA_964444445.1 uncultured Piscirickettsiaceae bacterium
GTCATTAGCCAGTCAGATATCTCATTATTTTCATGTTTAAGTAACAACGCCGTCTTCAAAATAGATGCGTTTGGGAACTTATTTGACCCTATTAGACCGCCACTTAACCTATCCATTTGGGGAAGAAGTTGTGCTATAAAAGCCTGAATGAATGCCTGCTTTTTTAGCGATCGGTTTATGGGTTTGTCAATCGGTAGAATGGCAGATTTTGCTGTGGCAATAACTCTATCTCTCGAATTACTCCAAACAGATTGAATTTTTTTTAAACTCGCTAGAAAGTCAGGCTTTGGCTTGTAAGTAAATGCAAAAAATGGGTATCCATTTGGCGTTAGAAAAACATGTTGTGGCCAGCCAGCATGCCCGGCAGCTCGCTGTGCGAAATCAATTAAATAACGGTCAAGGTCGGGGGTGAGTTCGCGATCAATCTTCACCGAGATAAAATGTTGATTTAGAAAGTTGGCCGTCTCTTGGTCGTGATAGTTTTCCGTTTGCATCACATGGCACCAGTGGCAAGAGAAATAACCACTTGAAATCATGATGATTTTATTAGATTGTTTCGCCTTGTCTAAGGCTGTTGCTTTCCAGTCTAACCAATTAACAGGGTCTTGTCCATGCATAGCGAGATAAGGGGAGGCATGCTGATAAAGTGCGTTTTTGTTATTGTTATTGTTTACGGCTGCATGGCTAGACGCGGTAAAAACGGTTAAAAACAAATAAACAACAAGGGTTAATCGTGATTGTCGATTATCATGTTTCATACAAATTCCTAAATACTGATTCGAGCAACGATTTGGGTTAATGCTGTTTTTGTGCGGTTACCATCAGTAGACCTTTTTCCTGCCAAATGGTAATCTCAACCCCTCTTGCATAGGTAATAATTGGCGCATCACCTTCTTGAAGCTTAAGTGTATCAGAAAACGCTTTATGATAGTTGGTTTGATAGAGTGTTGTCGGCGGTTGATTGCCTTCAAAATAGCGTAATTGAGCCGCTCTTGAACCTTTTATTGAACAGTAGCGACCACCCGTTAATAATTCGCTATTCTGCTGGTTAAATATTAGGGAGGCAATGGGTAAAAAATCAAGTTTGGTAAAGTATTTTTGAACCTCTACAATTTGCGTTGAAACAACTTCTAAAGGTTTTGGTTTTAAATGATTTAGTGCAACTTCATCGGCAATTTGCTCAATTAATAGGTTTTTTGGCGAGTTGGTTTGAAAGCTTGAAAACAGAGTCAAAACAATCAATAGGATGCTAGCGACAAAAAGTGAAATAGATTTCATCTGTAACAAAGGTTTTGCTTTACTTGTTATCTTCGCTTGTTGAAGTTTATTTAACTTATCAAATTGTTTATCGGTTAATGAAGTTTGTTTTAAATGATTTTCTACCGCTTTATTTAGTGGTTTTTCGTGTGGTTGATTCATAGGTCAACTCCTAGGAATTTGTCTGTTTCAAATTCTTTATTAACTTTATGTTTTAAGCGGTGAATCTTTGACAAAATAGTTCCTCTAGGGATATTTATTTCCTCACTTATTTGTTTGGCACTATAGCCTTCAACTGCCCATAAATAGAGTATTTCACGTTCTGAAACAGTTAATATTTTCCAGATAATGGCAACCTGTTGTTCTGAAATAACGATTTGTTCTAATGATGAGGTATCGATTGCAAGTGTGGTATGCAGTTTATCTGTTTCTAAAGAATCAAAGATAATACGTTGAATTCGCCTCTGATCATCAATAAATTGGTTACGTATAATTTGCCGAACATAGGCAATTTTATATTCAATGTTAGTGTTAGCTTGTTTTAAATATTTTTCTAAGCCAGTTTGCAATAGATCATAGGCATTATCAGGATTATTGGTAAGTGAATAACTATATTGATATAGTTGATTAAGTTGTGTTTTATTGAACATATAATTTTAGTTTTTAATCCGATTACTTGTAGCCTCAAGTAATCGGATTGATAACTTAATTATTTGGCTGGCACGATTTTTACCACTTTCCCGCCTGTAATCCTTTCACAAGTACCTTTTGCAACATAAATCCATTCAGTATCAAGGTTGTCAAATTTTGCTTGTCCACCACATTTATGAGAGCCATCTAAAGAACCACATTTGTTTTTACCTGCTTTAGAAACACCTGCACATTTTTCCCATTCTGTCGGTTGGTCAGGAACAGCAACTGCCATTGTACTAATAAATGTACCAAATAATATTGCGATTGATGATTTAATCATTTTAAAACTCCTAATTGAAAATTTATAAAGACAAACTTTTATGTCTTCAGATAACTTAACGTTTGGGAGTTGGTTTTGATTGCACTTTTATTTGTAAATAAGTAAAAAGTTTTAAAAAATCACCAAGGGGGGCCCCCCTGGTGATTTTTAGCTAGAAAATTATTTTTTAGCATCCTTGCTGGGCGAGTC
>CAYUHO010000214.1:0-2379 GCA_964444445.1 uncultured Piscirickettsiaceae bacterium
GATTTAAAAAGTTAAAATCAATATAATCAAACATCACATAACAAGTTGCTACATCAGAAAAATTACTCGCTACCGCTCGCATTTTTCCGCTGAGCAAGGCGTTAGGCGAAAGAATAAATTAGGAAACATCTTGATATGTATAAAATACAAAAAATTAAAATAAATGGATTTTGGCATAGGTTTGATGCCGAGTGTGAATTCAACAATGATGTAAATATTATTATTGGAAAAAATGGAACTGGCAAAACAACATTTATGAATATTTTGTATTCGGTGCTTTCTGTTGACTTGGATGGGATAAATCACAATGATTTTGATTCAGTTGAAATATTTTTAATTGATGGTAAGAAAAAACGAACTGTAAAGGCAAAGAAAATTGATGAAGAACAATATCCATTCACTGTATTTGAATATCAAGTATCGCAAAAAAAATATAAAGTTCGGCTTATTGGTTCTGACAACCGTAGGTTGCCAATAAGCATTAGAAAAAGAGCTCATGAAGAATCATCAGAAATAAGGAGTATACTTGATGATCTTATTTCCCTTTCTTCATTATCAGTTTATAGAATGAGAAGTGAAGATGAATATGAAGTAAGAGACAGGCATGGAGCAAGAATTATATCACCAGTTGATTATAGGTTGTCTGAAATATTGCGCCAACTAACCCACTATCAACTTGAGTTATCAATTAGTGCTAGAGATATTTCTTCCAAGCTTCAAAAAGATGTTCTTGCTTCAATCTTATACGGGAAGGAAGATGCAGATCAACATGGGTACGAACTAGACTTTGAAAAAAATGATGAAAAAACGCGACTTATTTCTGCCTACAGACAACTCAATGCAATTGACAGCGATGTGAGTAGAAAAATCACCTTCCATGTCAGCGCTATTGATACGGCAATTAATGAGTTAAAAGGTAGTATAAATGAGGAAAGTGAAGTTACTAGGCAGGCAAGAAGTGTTGACTTTAGATCATTAGAGGCACTAAGAAAAACGCGGAAAATAATTAGTATGTCGCTGGATGCTGAAGAGAAAACTGAAAAAATATTTTCTCAAATAAGTTTATTTTTATCCATCCTTAAATCCTTTATCGAGGATAAAGATTTTGTATTCGAATCTGGCGATTTAATTATTTCTAATAAGCAAGGGGTAATCCCGTATGAGAGATTATCTTCTGGTGAAAAACAATTACTTATTTTATTAACAGAATCTTTGCTCCAAAAACAAAGGGCACATGTGTTTTTGGCAGATGAGCCTGAATTATCTCTTCATATTCAATGGCAAAGGATGGTGATTCCTGCAATACTTAAACTTAATCCGCAGGCTCAAGTAATTGCAGCAACCCATTCTCCCGAAGTGGCTTCGAAATATAGAGATTCGATTTTTGACATGGAGAACTTGATTAATGCCTGAGTTAGAATATTCAAATGATGCCTTAAATGTTCTAGGTAAATTCTACTCTGTGGATACCATGCTATTTGTAGAAGGAGATGAAGATATTCCATTTTGGGAATATCTTTTTGAGAAGTTCTCAACTTTACGTATAAAAGTTCAAGAAGTAGGTGGTAAATCTAAACTTGAAAAGCATATTCAAACTATTGTATCTGGAAAAACCAATGTACTTGTTGCTATTGATAATGATTATTCTATATTTGATGTCAATATCATACACCCGAATATAGTTAGAACGTATGGTTACTCTATTGAAAATACCATCATATCGGCAGACTCAATAATAAAATCAATTAGCAGCCTTGGTAAGATTCCAAATAGATCAATTAATCGCCAAGAAATATTGGATTGGTTAAATTCGTTATCAAATAAAATAGAGCCATTATTAATCTATGACATAGAAAATCATGTCCAAGAGCATGGGTGTGTGGTCGCAGGCATTAATTGCAGTAGATTTATGAAAACACAATCATCTGATCTTGTCTGCGAGAAAAAAGTTGATCAGTTTATTAATGATTTAGAGTTTTCCATTACAGATGATCGCGCTAAGGAAGTAATTTCACAACTGAAAGACAATGATCTTAAAATCTTAGATATGCTTCGAGGGCACTTTATCTTTTCTGCCGTTCATAGATATATAGTGTTATATATAAAACGCATTCGTTCAAAAATATCTATTTCAACTGACTCAATGTTTTCTACTCTAATATTGTCGTTTGAACAATTATTCGACATAAAGCATCCTCACTATGAATACTACAAATCAGCTATATCAAACATTCCAGTTATCGCCTAACAATTGCATAAACGCAGACGGCAAAAAGCGCCGCCGGTTATGCTGATCGTTCAGGCTGTAGAAAAACCTAAAAAAACCTTAAATTTGCTAAAATACACTCATCAAGAACAAGAGTGTGTATCATGGCTAAA
>CAYUHO010000215.1:0-2361 GCA_964444445.1 uncultured Piscirickettsiaceae bacterium
TCTCCATATTCAAGATTGTCAAAATATAACTTATGTTCTAGGGCACTTCCTCCTCTGGAGATACCAACTTTGATGTCAATTATTCTATCTGATTCTGGGATCGTATTCTGATCCCCGTCATAGGTGGCTTTACCAATATTTATGTTGTTTTCTGCTACTAACTTTTGGAAACATTCTTCATTTTGTTTTTTAGACCAGATATTTACATAGCCTTGATTATTGAAGCTGGGTTTTAAATTGACAACAAACGTATGCCATGTTCCTTTTGATATCGGATTTGTGTCAGTGAATACCTTTTTGGATTGTTCTTCGTTGCGTGTAACAATTTCTAGTTGATCAAACTTATTTAATTCGAATGCTAAAATAGAGGTTCCAGTTCCTTTTTGCCAAACCTGTGAGAATAAAAACCAGTTATCAGGTGTTTCAAAATCTTCGGGGAAATATACTGAGAATTTATACCAATGTTCTTCGGTTAGTTTTTGTTCATACCCTATTGAGAGTTCTGAGCGGTTATTTATATATTGATCACTGAATGTTCTATCTGTATCACTGGGAATGTGGAAAAGCATACTTTTCGTTTCATTGATGCCTGTTTCTTTTGATATAGAACCTATTAGCCCACCTTTTTGTGCTTGTACTTTGTGCTCGCAGTCTTCGTAAAGGTTGTTTTCAGCAATGTTTTTTACCCACCAGCTGTTACCTTGAAGTTTATATATTTGAGTTTGTTCAAAATCTAATAAACAAGTTGATGCTGAAGCGGTAACATTGAATAAGTTGTAGGTGGTTAATATTAAAACCAATGCACTATTGTAAATTGTCATTTTTGTTCCTAGAGTTTATATGAAAACAGTCTGTAACTAGTTTGTTCGGTAAAAATCTGATTGTTAGTTATATTCAAAAAATATGTTGTAACAGGTCCCCAATATTTATCTTTTTTAATTGATGAAGCTGTATCCTCTTGAAAAACTATATTTTTAAAAACCCAATTTGATCCACTTATTATTTTAAACGATTTAATCACAGAGGTATGTCCTGGATAGGCTTCAATGGTTATTGGTTTTGAATTGTAATAACCTTTAATTGTAAAGTTTTCATGCTCTCCCTGCATTAGATAGATAGTGTCTCCAGGTTTAACTGGGCTCCCAATGTTTCTATCAATTAATACAGATTCTCCATTCTCATGAGGAAAGCTGACCCAATCTTTTGACATAATAAATTCACTTTGAACGACATCGTTTAAGCTACTCCAAGGGCTTTCTAAGGAACCATCATTGTTAATATCCCCGTTAATTGGATCAACGTAGAATTTATTGGGTGGGTCTTCGGTGATGCCAGCAGCAGGTGGGTTGCAGTTTGACGATTTAATCATTAATACATCAATCGTTTCAGAGAGTTCATTGGTTTTATTTAAGAGTCCCTCTGAAATTGCTTTTTGGGTTTGCAGCTCAACTTTGATCTTAGTTAATTCTTTCAGAAGAGCATTTGTTTTGACTTCTAGAATGTAGAGTTGAATAACGACAAATGATAATAATATCGCAAGCGGATAAATGTATTTTTTTGATTTTTTAAAAAAGCTCATTTGAAGTATCCATTATAATTTAAGCAATAATGCCTGTCAGTATAAGATAAAAAGATAGAATTCAAAACATATATAGAAATAGTCTTGAGTAACCAGGCAGTCTTGTTGACTACAAGATCCACGGCTTTCCGTCCTTATCTCACAATAAGTTTGGCTTCAATGTTGAAAATACTTATAAAATATTCCCTACAGTTCCTATTGTACATATCTGTTTAGGTAAATACAAATATTTTTAAAACTGACAATTGCGTTTAGCTGATAGCTCTCATTATAAATTAGTATCAATAAAAAAGAGATATTTAGTTATGGGTTCTATTTTGCATATCTAAAAAAAAGATATATAATTTAAATTCCCTTTAATTTTGTGGGAATGTGTTTTTGTAATTAAGTTTAGGAGGGTAGGTATGTTTAAGTCTGGTGCGCCTGTTTATGGAAAAGATTTTATTGATCGTAAAAAACATCTCTTGAAGTTTAATTCTTTTATTGAAAATAACCAACATATTATGATAAAAGCACCTAGAAGATATGGCAAAACGTCTCTTGTCGTTCATTTGTTTGAATCTCATCAGTACCATAAAATTTATGTTGATGTTAAAAGGGCAACATCACTTCAATCTCTTGCAGAGCAAATTATTAATGAAGCTTATAAGCATGCGGGGATTGATAGTGTCATATCTAAGGCTAAAGATTCTATTTCTAGTCTTTTTAAACAGTTAAAAGGTACTTTAAAAATTGATATAGAGGTCGCAGAATTAACAATTGAAACGCTAGAAAAAAATGAA
>CAYUHO010000216.1:0-2350 GCA_964444445.1 uncultured Piscirickettsiaceae bacterium
GAAAGATTTTACTTAGAATAAACAGGGCGTTTACACAAAATACGGGACAGGCTCTTCTTTCACTAAACTAGTGTGTCCCTTATTGTAATTTGCCTTAATTTTTTTTTAGTCGTTATAATGGGGAACAAATAGAAATACTTTAGGAGAATACATGCAACAAGATAGAACTCAACCGATGACCATAGAGAATGATGAGATAGATTTATTTGAACTGTGGAATAATTTAATACAGCAAAAATTTTTAATTTCAATAGTTGCTGGAGTCAGTTTGATTGCTACAGCACTGTATGTTTTTACAGCCACGCCTACATTTAAATCCACGGTTTATTTTTTACCTCCCTCGACAGAGGAAATACAAGAAATGAATGCGCTCAACTTATTAATTAAAAAAGAATTTTATAAGGAAGATGAGATTTATAGTAATTTCTTTGAAAAACTAAATTCAAGAGATTTAAAAAAATCAATTTTTAGCAAATATGAGATAGTTAAGATTTATAGTGATGATTTTGATACTTTGAAAGGAAAGGAAAAAACAGCATTTTTTAATAAATATTTTAATGAATTTTCTGAAGATTTAAAGATAAATTACCCTAAAAAAAATAGCACCTCAAAACAAGTTTCATTGAGTTTACAATTAAAATTACCCGCAGAAAAAGTGGCTCAAATTCTAAATGAAATGGTTGAATTAGCTGAAAAAGAAGTGATTGACCAGTATATTAGAGATATATCAGCAAAAAATATTATTTACCAGGAAAATTTAAACTCTGAAATAGTAAGTTTAAGAAATATATATGAATTTCGTCGCCTAGATAAGATAGCTCGTTTAGAAGAGGCGATAAAAATTGCTAGAAAGTTAGAAATTGCTAAGCCTATGGTAATGGGTGCTAAAGTTCAGGTTCAAGGACTTTCTAATCAAGGATTGCCCCTATATTATCTGGGCTACTCAATGTTGGAAGCCGAATTAAATGCTTTAGAAAACCGTAAAGATGATGACCCATTTATTACAGGCTTAAGAAAGTTACAACAGCAATTTTCTAAACTGGTAAATCTTAAACCAAATGTAAGTAAATTTGGTGTGGTAACGATTGATCAGGAAGCTGCTGCAGCTTCAAAACCAGTAAAACCTAAAAAATTATTATCACTCGTTATCGCTGGAATTGTTGGTTTGTTGATTGGGGTGTTTGTTGCGTTAATTAGAAGTAAGCTTGAAGACAGAAAAGACAAATCAGAGGTTGGTCTCAAATGAAAAAAATACTAGTAACAGGTGGAGCGGGCTATATTGGTTCACACACTTGTGTCGAGCTGATAGAGGCAGGTTATGAGCCAGTTGTTTTTGATAATTTACAGAACTCTAATCCAGTATCGCTTGACCGTGTCTATCAGATAACGGGCGTAAAAATCCCCTTAATTGTCGGTGATATTCGATCTAAAGAACAGCTTAGAGCAGTTTTTACAGAATATGATATTGATGCGATTATCCACTTTGCAGGGTTAAAAGCGGTAGGCGAATCAGTTGATAATCCTTTGAAGTATTATGATAATAATGTAACTGGTACAGTGGTTCTTTGTGAGGTGATGGCTGAATTTGATTGTAAAACCTTGGTTTTTAGTTCTTCTGCAACCGTATATGGTGATCCACACAAAACACCTATTAAGGAAGATTTTCCATTATCTGCAACAAATCCCTATGGTCGATCTAAGTTGATGATAGAAGATATGCTTCGTGACATTTTTGTTTCTGATAATAGTTGGTCGATTGCTCTGCTACGTTATTTTAATCCCGTTGGTGCTCATGCTTCAGGTTTGATGGGTGAAGATCCAAATGGTATTCCTAATAATCTAATGCCATTTATCTCTCAAGTTGCCGTAGGAAAAAGGGATAAATTGAATGTTTTTGGCAACGACTACGATACTCATGATGGCACAGGTGTTCGTGACTACATTCATGTTGTCGATTTAGCGAAAGGGCATGTGAAGGCTTTGCAAGCACTCGAAAACGTGACAGAGGTATTAACGGTTAATCTTGGAACTGGAAACGGATATTCAGTTTTAGACATGGTTCAATCTTTTGAAAAAGCAGCGAATAAAACTATTGCATATGAAATTGTTCCACGCCGTCCAGGGGATGTTGCAAAATGTTTTGCCGACCCCAGCCTGGCAGCTCAAAAGTTAGGCTGGAAAGCGGAGTTAGCAGTTGATGAAATGTGTCAGGATACCTGGCGTTGGCAATCAGAAAACCCAGAAGGTTACCCTAATCATAAATAGAAGTATAATGACTTAATAATCTTATTAGGTCTGGGGTAATTCTGAATGATTTGGGGTACTTCAGGTTTATTTTATATCGGATAAC
>CAYUHO010000217.1:0-2349 GCA_964444445.1 uncultured Piscirickettsiaceae bacterium
GGGTCAAAGCCCTTTTTTGTGTATAACTTAATTCTAATTTAACAAACATCTAACAAACCTATCATGCTAGTTATTTCTTAACCAACGAAAAAGATCAGGTCGGCGTGGTATTTGAACACCTATACAATACCATCAAAACAGCAAGATTAAAGGTAGAAGATTCAGCCAGTCGAAAACACTTTTTGTAATTGTCTTGCTATTAGAAACAGCTTCTTACCCCCCCCCTTGGTGTTTTTTAAACCAAAAAATCACCAGGGGGGTAGGCAGATTTGTTCAGAGCCTGCTAGAATTGGGTGACACTTGAGGTGACGACTCCCCAGATGACAATGTCGGATTCTTCTCTTACGGCGATGGTGGGGTAGTTGTCGTTTTCTGCGACGAGGAAGGTGCCGGTTGATTTTATCGAGAGTCTTTTTACGGTCAGTTCGCCATCTAGTGCGGCAATGACGATTTTTCCGTCGGTTGGTAGGATACTTTTATCGACTACTAATATGTCCCCATCTAGTATGCCGATATTTTTCATTGAATCGCCTTCTACGGTGAGTAGGAAGGTGGCGGTTTTGTTTTGGATGAGTTTTTCGTTTAGGTCGAGTCTTTGTTCGATGTAGTCATCCGCAGGACTTGGAAAGCCTGCGACAACCTTGTGGCTGTATAGTGGCAGTTTGATGGCTTCTGTAGTTTGGTGTTCTTTTTTATTTGCATTTGTTTGGGTTAAGGTTTTTTCTTGTTCGGTTATTTGGGTTAACCATTTTTTGATGTGTATGCTTTTGGATTCTGGTACACGGATAACCTTGGTTGTTTCGCCATATTGATTGCTGCCTTTTTTTCGTCCTGCACCTTCTCGTGCACCACCGTGTTGTGGTTTTCCTGACATTTTTGAATTCCGTTACATAATTTAAGTTTGTTTTGTTATTATACTTGTTACACTTTTCAAGTTTTTATGTTTTTTTATCCTATATGTTGTTATGTCTCGTCCTATTTTTGCGTTAGTTGATGGCAATAGTTTTTATGCTTCTTGTCAGCAGGCGTTTAATCCTAAGCTGTGGGGTCGTCCTGTGGTGGTTTTGTCTAATAATGATGGTTGTGTTGTGGCGGCAAATTCACAGGCTAAGGCGTTGAATTCGGAGTTAATTCAGCAAGTAGGTGATTTGGGCGCGGGAGGGTATCGTTCGGCTAAACCGAGTCATATGATGTTTCAGCCTTATTTTAAGGTTAAGTGGTTGTTGGATAAATATCAGGTGGCAGTATTTAGTTCGAATTATGAGTTGTATGGTGATATGTCACAGCGAATGCATAGTATTGTGAAGCAGTTTGGACGCAGGCAGGAGGTGTATTCGATTGATGAGTCTTTTATTGATTTAACGAGTATGAGCGATGATTTAACGGCTTATGGTGAGCAGATTCGCAATCGAGTTTTTCAGTGGATTCATATTCCCGTTGCGGTTGGGATTGGTTATTCGAAAACACAGGCAAAATTGGCAAACCATTTAGCTAAAAAACATTTTACAAATAATGTGGCAGACTTAACTAGCTTGTCTGAAGTGGCTTTGCGAGGGTTTTATGCTAAAACCAGGGTGGGCGATATTTGGGGGGTTGGGCAGAAAATCGCTAAAAAGTTGGAGTCTCAGGGTATTAATACCGCTTTGCAATTAGTGGAGATGGATTTACAGTTGGCTAGAAAAGGTTACTCTGTTTCATTGGAAAGAATTATTCGAGAATTAAGGGGGGAGGCTTGTTTGCCGTTTGAGGTGAAATATGCCGATAAACAGCAGATTATTTCTTCTCGTTCGTTTGGTGTGCCTGTAAGTGAGTATGTTTTTATGGAACAAGCGGTGGTGAGTTATGTTTGCACGGCGGCAACTAAATTGCGAAAACAGGGTTCAGTGTGTAAGCGGGTTGCAGTGTCTATTCGAACCAGTCCATTTAAAACCGATTCAGTTAAGTATTCAGCAGCGGAAAAAGGGTCTTTAATCTATCCGACAGACAGCAGTATTTTATTGGTTAAGATGGCAAAACATTTATTAAAGCAGATTTGGCGTGAAGGCTTGTTGTATCAAAAAGCAAGTGTTGCTCTGTCAGCGATTACTGAAAAAGAGAGTTTGCAGTTAGATTTATTTGCGCAAAACCCACGTTATAGCGGAAATAAAAAGTCAGATGCTTTGATGAAGGTGACAGATCAGTTAAATCAAGTGATGGGAAAAAACACTTTGTTTTTGGCTTCTGGAGGCATAAAAGAAAAGCAAGCCTGGGCAATGAAACGCCAAAAAATGTCCAGTCGATTTACCACTCGCTGGGGAGAATTATTAGTAGTTAGGGCTGATTGAATTCTGTTTAGTCCCAGCTTCTTAT
>CAYUHO010000218.1:0-2336 GCA_964444445.1 uncultured Piscirickettsiaceae bacterium
GCTAAAATCTATCTAATTTTTAGTTCGCGACTAACTTATGCAAAGGTCTCTAAAAATTAATTTCACTACTAAACCCGCACATATTGCGGGTTTTTTATTTTTTTTGATTTTAATTTAAACCGTTTCTTAAAATTTTGTGTTTGTTGCCGATAACTTTTATACAGGGGGCTTTAATGAATCAGCAAAGAATGTCAAAAGGCTTAAGGTATTTTTTTAAGCGACTTGAAAAAAAATCTAATTTACTCGATTTGAGAGAAGAAAAACGTGCGGAACAAGTTCAAGAAGTTTGTTTTGATGAAGTCGAAAAATTCTCTAGGTCGTTAATGACGCAAAATATCTTTATTCATACCGTTGGTATAAATGGAAAGCATGAGTCAACCATCCTAGCTAAAGCAATGTTCAGTATTAATAAGGTAGTTCGTTTGTATTACTCAACCACTCTGGATGAAGAAGGTCAGGGCTATTTGCGTTTAAGAGCCGATAACTTACAGCAGTTGATTTTAGTTGAAAGATTGCATGGTGCAAGACCAAAGCCTGAAGTTATTTATGCAAGTTTGGATGAATTTCATGTGATTCGTTTCTTTGCAAACTGGATAATTAAACGAATTGACTGGGAGAAAACCCGTATTAATCACCTTGATCTTTATAAAGAACTATTGGATGTTGAACAAGAAGAGCATGAAGAGCGCGTTGCAAAAGAATTGGAGGAAATGGAAACTCTCAAAATTCAATCAACACTTGATAAGCATTTTGGAACTGAAAAGAAAGTTGACTAAATCTTTTTCAATGCATGGATAGGGCTTGTTATTTAGTTTTTAATGGGTTCTATCAACAGCCAAATCAGCAAGGCTTAGTAAAGCTTTCTTGATGTTTGATTCAGGGATAATGGACAGGGCTAGTTTTGCTTTTTTTGCTTCGCCTTTTGCAACCTCTATTGTGTGTTTGATTGCGCCACTGTTTTTGATTATGTTTGAAACTTCTTCTAGCAGCTGAATTCCTTCTATTTCTATTGCTCTTCTGATGACGTCTTTTTCGTCGTCAGTTCCGTTTTCCAGAATATAAATAAGCGGTAAAGTCGGTTTTCCTTCTGCTAAATCATCCCCAATATTTTTACCAAGCTCCGCTTCATTAGCCATATAGTCTAATGCATCATCAATAAGCTGAAATGCAGCCCCTAAATGCAGTCCGTACGTTGAAAAAGCTTTTTCTAATGCTGGCTTTTCAGCAAGAACAGGTCCTAATAACGTGGCAGCTTCGAATAGCTTGGCGGTTTTGCGATGAATAACTTCCATATACTTTTCGACGGTTGTATCTGCATCATGACAGTTTAAAAGCTGTAACACTTCGCCTTCAGCAATGACATTGGTTGTTTCCGACATGATTTGCATAATGCGCATATTGTTGGGCTCGACCATCATTTCAAATGAACGAGAATAGAGAAAATCTCCAACAAGAACGCTTGCAGCGTTACCCCATACCTCATTTGCGGTTTTGTTGCCTCGTCTGGTACTTGATTCATCAACGACATCATCGTGTAATAAAGTAGAGGTGTGGATAAACTCAATGACGGCTGCCATGGTTAAGTCATCCTTGCCCTGATAGTCACATGCTCTAGCGCAAAGCAATACCAGTAGTGGTCGCAAGCGTTTTCCACCACTGTTAATAATGTATTGACCGATTTGATTTATTAAAACAACATCCGAAGATAGCCTGTTAAGAATCAATTGATCGGTGGCTTTTATTTGTTCTGAAATCAGGGATCTTATATCGGAAAGAGTCATCTAGGTTAAGGGTATAATTAAAAACAGACACTAAGTTTATTATGAAAATGCTTATGGTTCAATTTTTTTTGTTTGTTTTAGGGAAATAAACTTGAACAAGAATAATAATTGACAAAATAAGTTTGACCTTTTAGTTAAATCTAACTATAATTCCGCCTTTGCCGTATCTACGGTCTGAATATACAGAATTTTCGCATTATCTTTAGCGTCTATAAGACATGGAGTAATGCAAGTTTTAAACTAAAGAAACCGGGAGTTTCAAATGTACGCAGTAATTAAAACCGGTGGTAAGCAATATAGAGTTCGTGAAGGTCAAACACTTAAGATAGAATCGCTAGAAGCAAACGCTGGTGATTCAGTTGTGTTTGACAAAGTCATGATGGTAGGTGAAGGAGCTGATGTTAAAGTTGGCGCTCCTTTGGTTGAAGGCGCTAAAGTTGCTGGGACAGTTGTTTCAAACGGTCGTGGTAAAAAGGTAACAATTATCAAGTTCCGTCGTCGTAAAAACCGCTCTAAAACTAAGCAAGGCCATAGACAAAATTATACTGAAGTAGA
>CAYUHO010000219.1:0-2328 GCA_964444445.1 uncultured Piscirickettsiaceae bacterium
CGTAGTGTAAATAATAATGATTACTTTGTGATAGTAGCGATTATTTTTTACTTAGTCAATATGTTTTTTGGTGGAGGGATAAGTTTTACAAAATGGAATGTTTCTTTGCTTACCATGTGAAATGAATCTAATAAAAAAACCCCATAAAAATGGGGTTTACAATTATTTGAAAATTGAAAGAAGCTTATTTAGCAGAGTTATAAAGTTCTGAGACTTTATTCCAATTTACCACGTCCCACCATGCTTGCATGTAAGCAGGGCGTAAATTTTGGTATTTTAAATAGTAAGCATGTTCCCAAACATCTAACCCTAAAATAGGCGTGCCTTTTGTGTTAGCTACATCCATTAGAGGGTTATCTTGGTTTGGTGTAGATGACACTTCTAATTTTCCATCAGCAGAAACGGTTAACCATGCCCAACCAGAACCAAACTGGGTTGCGCCTGCTGTATTGAATTTAGTTTTTAGATCATCTAGGCTTCCAAAAGTTGCGTTGATGTCATCAGCAAGTGCACCTTCTGGTTTGCCCATGCTGTCACCAGTCATAATCTCCCAAAAGAAGGAGTGGTTCCAATGTCCGCCACCATTATTACGAACCGCAGGAGAAATAGAACCTGCGTTTGCAATGAGTTCTTCTAATGAATTGTCTGCATTTTCTGTATCTGCAATTGCATTATTCAAATTAGTGATATAAGTATTGTGATGTTTTGTATGGTGAATTTCCATTGTGCGAGCATCAATAGATACTTCAAGTGCATCATAGTCATAAGATAGTTCAGGTAATGTAAAAGCCATATTGTTTCCCCAGATTTATTGTTTAGTTAGCGTTTAAATCTCAAAAGACCAAGCGCTTTGGTTGGTTATTATATAAGGTTTGCTCTTTTTTTAAAAGATATTATCCAAATGCTCTGGTGGAGCAGGCATGTCACTAATTTTTTCAATTTCACTAGGTGGCATTTGCATGTAGTAGCCTTTAGTTTGAATGGATTTCAACATTTCTTTTGGATCTGAACGTGGTAATTTTCTCTCCGCTGACAAATCAAAATCAAAAACATGCTCTGGTTGACCAAACATCACTAGGAGTTCTTTTGGTAATTTATCGAGAGCAGTTTGGTTATCTTCTTCTTTGGGGACGAACAAATATAATTCGTTCTTTTTTGCTGTTTTAAAAGCAGAAACTTGAATAATTTCCGACATATAGCTGTTTTCCTTGGTTACTTTTTATCTTCGGGGTATTCTAACCCAAAACTTGAATTTTCTTGACCTTAAGATAAGATTTCTTTATCCTTACTGGGATAAATAATAAATAAAGTTAGTGTAGATGTTAGATTTAAAATTATTAGGAAAAAATGTCGTTGTTCTTGGCGGCACAGGGTTTGTTGGTCGAGCGGTGGTCAACGAGTTATCTAAACAAGGTTACAACATTGATGTGGTTGTGCGTCGCCCTGATCGACATCGTGACTTTATGCTCTTTCCACAAGCGCAGTTAGTTGAAATGAAAGAAATTACTGCTGAGAATCTTGATAAGTTATTTAGTCAAGCCGACGTGGTCTTCAACCTTTATGCAGATATGACCGCAAAAACGGAAAATATACCGCTTGAAGAAATGGTTGATGTTGCTCAAGCAATTAAAAAGTCAATCGAAGAATCAAACGTTCAACGCTACTTATCCCTGTCGCAAATTGGTGCCAACGCAAGTGATGAATCAAATGACTTCTCCTATCAGCTAGGTAAAGTAGATGAACTGGTCATGTCAACGGTAAAAGCTGGCGTAACCATCGCGCAACCAAGTATGTTAATTGGTGTAGGTGATGAAACAACGGCAATCATTAGTAAGCAGATGAAAATACAACCTTTCCTATTGGCGGTTGTGAATGCAAAAACACAGGTTCAGCCTCTAGCGGTTCAAGACTTTGCAAAGGCGTTTGTAAATACCATAGCGGATGAAAAAGCTTTGGCTAAAAAGTTGATTATGGCGGGTAATGAACGCTTGTCGATTAAAGAACTGGCTACCTTGATTAGAGAAATGATGGATAAAAAACCAGCGTTTATCTATTCAATGTGTGATTTTGGCGCAAAACTACAAGCTAGGTTGGGCCGTTTATCTTTATTAAAATCAGTGAGTGAGAACTTTGTGGTTACTCTTAAGCAGGACTTAATAACGGATGAAGATTTCACTGAACACTATGGCTTTCAACCTATCAGCTTAGAACAAACACTGGTTAGTTATGTTGTAGATCCTAGTATGCGAGAACGTTATAACCATTTCCGTAAAGAAGCGGGAAGAAACACAGAGGATCTAGCTTAAATCTCTGCTTTAATACCCCCCC
>CAYUHO010000220.1:0-2310 GCA_964444445.1 uncultured Piscirickettsiaceae bacterium
GCTTTATATTGCCCAACCACACCATCAGTTGTAGGGGCAGTTTTTTCTACATCAAGGGGTTTTTCTGTCATTATGTGGGCTGCAATTTTATTGGTTTTTAAATCGCTTTGCATAAGTTTACTCCAATCCCCTGCCCGCCAGATTTCATTCTGCTGCATTTTCGTTGCCTGTATATCCCTGAACTCGTTGGCCGCATTTAAATGCTCGCCCATTTTTGAATACGCTTCTGCCCTTAGTAGGGCCGCATCAGGACCTGACACGTGTTCAAGCAGTGATAGTGTTAGCATGAAATTGTGAGATAGTATTTCCATACGCGCCATTAGTATTAAATCATCAGCAGTTGGCGAGCTTGGCACAGCCAATACTTTTCGCGCCATTTCTATCAACCCTTCGTCTAACAATGCAGACGATAACTTTCTAAGGGTTTCTCGCGGAATGTTTTGCTGTACCAAATCATCTTGCGCAGCATATGTAAACTTTAGTACTTCCTCCTTCGAATTCAACGCTAATACATTCTCTAGTACCTTTCCCCAAACAGCACCTAAAGCAGCTCTATTATAATGTTTACTATTATTCAGCTCTCTTAAAGATTTCAATGCTAACATCAGTTTTCCCTGCCTTGCTCGTGACAAAGCAATCAACCGCTGTAAATCCGCGCCAACTTTAGTAGACTTTTGTTCAAAAACATGCGCTTCAGCAGTAGATATTAAATGATTGTCGACCTCCGAGTTTCGCGATAAATGTGCTTCTAAAAGTTCAATTAACGCTAATGGAGCCACAGCACCATCTTCGTTGACTATCTTCTTAAACGACTGTATGGCATCCGTATAAAGCCCTCGGTCTTGATCAAGATTTGCATCAAGAAGGTGGAATTCTGGGCCCGCATTCCCTGGGGTTAATGCAATTAAGTTTCGTATCGACCGAGCGGTACTAATATCATCTACATTAAAAAATTTTTGAGCCAATCTGGGACCAATTAAACGCCTAATATGATGTGGCAAAAAAGAAAAGCTGCTAAGAACTGCTACTGTGTTTACGCTAATTTTATTTGGAATAGTATCCATTGTCAGAACAGCCCAGAGGGCTGCATTTGTATTACATGCGGCTTGTGTTTGAAAGCCTAAATATGGTTGAGGTTTGTTCCCGTCGATGATCTTTGCCATCATTCGAAGTGTGTCATCACTCTTTAACCCCAGATCAAATGCATCAAGCACATTTTCTGACTCAGCCCCAAATCCAGCATATATGTATGCTTTAACTAGACGCTCTACCGCATGTTCATTTATTTTATCAAACTCACCATAGATTAATGCGCGTTGCGTAATGATTTCTTCAAGGATGAAATCTGGGTTTCCCCACTTGTCCAACTCAAAGGTTTTATCGGGTAAACAATGATCACCGTCTTGCGTCTTCATTGTATTATGAACGGCTAAAGAAATTTCCCTGTCAATACTTGTTTCAACACGCATGTTAATATGATCTAGTGGAGCTTTCAGAGTTTCTTCCTTAGCTAACCTCAGTTTGCGCTTTGTCCGCTTATTTTTATTGCCTGATGATATTGTGGTACTAGCATCCAGCAAACCCTGCGAAGCAGCACGCCCTATCTGATTGTACATCTCAAGCCGCATATTGTTAATGCGCGAATTTGATGCATCTATTTGATATTCATACGTAAGCTTTGGCGTTAATCTTCTTGGTGATTCTGGTGCGGATTGAGTTGCTGGCATGATAAGTGGCAATACATTGTTATGGCCCATTAAATCCGCGCCAAGGCCCACCGGTTTTCTGGTTGATGTAATCTCGTGCGGTTCCCCAGTTTTACTTTTTGATATTTCGTCCGAAGTGAATGTTTTTTCAAAACGGGAAGTTTCTGGCGCTATTCCGTCTTTAATGTCAACCACTAACAACCCTGGTCGAAACTCGAACGCATCAGCATAACATTTGCAATTTATCGCTAATGTAACACTTGTCTTATCTTTAGATATATCAATCCTTGAAACCCTTTCACGTGATATTCTCCGGTACACGTCTGAGATATCTACTTTATTCAACGGGCTTTCAAATCTTATTTCATACCCATTTTCAACCTGCCCAATCACCCAGTTTACTGGTTCGGAAAAATCAAATGCCAACCTTGAAAAATCCGCGTGTTCTCCAGATCGAACAGTAACATCCCTAGCGAATATCGCAGATGGTAGTAGAATAATAAATAAAGCAAGTAAGAGCCTCACTACGCAGCCTCCTGCTTTACCTGTTTAAGCGCCTCTTCAAGTTCACCAAAGCTTGGCCTGTTATGCCCCGGTGTGTTTT
>CAYUHO010000221.1:0-2300 GCA_964444445.1 uncultured Piscirickettsiaceae bacterium
TTTATTTTAAGCGATAAGAATACTCTTTGAGATTACATCATTCCGCCCATACCACCCATTCCGCCGCCAGCTGTTGCATCAGCTGCACCGTCATCTGATGGAAGATCTGCAATTGCGGCACCTGTTGTTAGTACAAGGCCTGCAACTGACGCTGCATTCTGTAATGCTGAACGCGTTACTTTTGCAGGGTCAATAATCCCTTTAGCAATCATATCAACATACTCTTCTTTTGAAGCATCAAAACCTGTATTCCCTTCTGAGTCCATTACTTTGTTTACAACAACAGAACCTTCCAGACCACAGTTTTCAACGATTTGACGCATTGGTTCTTGCATCGCACGCATTGCAATCTGAATCCCAACATTTTGCTCATCATTAGAACCTTCAACCTGTACATTAGCACTTGCTCGCACCAATGTAACACCACCACCAGGGACAATCCCTTCTTGAACAGCTGCACGAGTGGCGTGAAGCGCATCATCAACACGGTCTTTTTTCTCTTTCATTTCAACTTCCGTTGCTGCACCCAGTTTAATTACCGCGACACCGCCAGATAGTTTTGCTAAACGCTCTTGTAGTTTTTCTTTATCATATTCTGAAGTCGTATTTTTTAGCTGACTTTGAATTTGAGAACAACGAACTTCAATTTCCTCTTTGGTTCCAACACCATCAATCAATTTTGTTGTATCTTTACCAATCACGGCTGATTTAGTTTGACCTAGTAAATCCATGGTTACCGATTCTAACGATAGCCCTACTTCTTCAGATATTACGGTTGCCCCTGTCAAGACTGCCATATCTTGTAACATTGCTTTACGACGTTCACCAAAACCAGGTGCCTTAATTGCAACTGCTTTTACAATACCACGCATATTATTGATAACCAGTGTAGCAAGTGCTTCACCATCAACATCTTCTGCGATAATTAAAAGTGGGCGGCCTGATTTTTGAACTTCTTCAAGCGTTGGCATTAAGTCGCGGATATTTGATATTTTACTATCGTGGATAAGAATAAGAGGACTATCAAGTTCAGCTACCATTTTCTCTTGATTGGTTACGAAATAAGGAGAAAGATACCCACGATCAAATTCCATCCCTTCAACAACCACTAGTTCATCTTTTAGAGAAGAACCTTCTTCAACCGTAATGACACCTTCAGTGCTTACCCTATCCATTGCGTCAGCTAACATGTTTCCGATTGTTTCATCAGAGTTTGCAGAAATAGTTCCAACCTGTGCAATTGCTTCAGCTGTTTTACATGGCACGGCCATTTTTTGAATCTCGGCAACAACCGCATCAACTGCTTTGTGAATTCCACGGTTTAAATCCATTGGATTCATACCTGCCGCAACTGATTTCATACCCTGATGAACAATTGCTTGTGCTAATACGGTTGCAGTTGTTGTTCCGTCACCAGCAATATCATTTGTTTGAGATGCAACTTCTTTAACCATTTGCGCACCCATATTCATAAACTTATCTTCTAGTTCAATTTCACGAGCAACTGAAACACCATCCTTTGTTACAGTAGGCGCGCCAAATGATTTTTCTAAAACCACATTTCTTCCTTTTGGTCCTAGTGTCACTTTTACGGCATTTGCAAGAACATTAATTCCATCAGCCATTTTCTCACGAGCATCTAAGCCAAACTTTACTTCCTTAGCCATTTTTTAATTCCTTTTTTAAATCTTTAATTAGTCAACTATCGCAATAATATCGTCTTCACGCATAATTTTTAATGGTGCTCCTGCATCATCCTTAATATCTTGACCAGAGTACTGACCAAACATAACCTTATCGCCAACCTTAACTGTCATTGCAATAATTGAGCCGTTGTTTGCAGGCTTACCTGGACCAACTGCAATGACTTCACCAATATTTTCTGCTTCCTGTGCTGAGCCAGGTAGAATAATTCCACTTGCAGTTTCTTTTTTTTCTTCAACTTGCTTAATAACAACTCTGTCTAGTAGAGGCTTGATATTCATTTAAAAACTCCTAAAAAATATAAGAGAGCTTTGCATGAGATTATTCACGAATTAAAATGGCTATAGTTCCGCATCTTTCAGCCAAAAAAACGCCCAATAGCTAGCTATTAAGCTTGTTTTTTGACTAAAACCTGCAAAATTCTATCACATTTTACTATCGCGACTAGCTCATGCAAAGCTCTCTATAAAAAACACTTAACTTAAGGAAAACCTGAACAGCTAAGTTTTAACGATGTGATAATAAAGTGGGGATTAAAAAATTAGATTCAATAGTGATTAAGTGTTTTTCATGATTTTTTTTAAAAAAACACCAGG
>CAYUHO010000222.1:0-2290 GCA_964444445.1 uncultured Piscirickettsiaceae bacterium
TGACCGTTATCATTTCATCAACACATGTTTGGGCAATTCTAAAGGGTTCTTTGCCGACCTGTTTAACCGCGACGCCGTCGGCAAAAATTCCCACCGACTCTAGCACAACTCGCTCCCCCGCTTCCAATGCTCTTGTCATACAAGCTGCATCTTCAGGTTCAACACCGATAATGCGTGTTTCAGGTGAAACCTGCTTCATCACCGAAGCAATACCAGCAATCAAACCACCGCCGCCGACTGGTACAAAAATCATATCAATATTTTTACCTTGTCGCATTAGCTCAAGGGCAATGGTGCCTTGCCCAGCAATGACATTTTCATCATCATAAGGAGCGATATAGGTTGCATTATTTTGCTGACAATAGAGTTTAGCGGCACTTGCCGCCTCGTCATACGCATCGCCCTCAAGCACAACTTTACTACCTAAGCGTTTGACCGCCTCGACTTTAATATTAGGTGTGGTTGACGGCATAAAAATAGTTGCAGACACATCCAGCTTATTAGCGGAAAGAGCAACACCTTGGGCATGGTTACCTGCCGAAGCTGCGACCACCCCTTGCTTTTTTTCTGTATCGCTAAGCAATGACATACGGGCATAAGCACCACGTAGTTTAAACGAAAAAACAGGCTGTAAATCTTCACGTTTTAACCAAATATTATTACGCATACGTGCCGAAATTAGCGGTGCTTTTTCATAAGGCGTTTCGTCTGCCACATCATAGACAGGCACGGATAACGCTTTGCGTAATATATTTTCAGGCATTTCGTTGTTTCCAGTTTGATTTTTCTTTGCTCGATTATAACTTATAATTATGTCATTACAGAAAACATAGAAGCTTGAAAAGTGTTAAATTTCATAATTGAACAAACAGATAATATTTCAACAA
This sequence comes from uncultured Piscirickettsiaceae bacterium, assembly GCA_964444445.1. GTDB lineage: Bacteria > Pseudomonadota > Gammaproteobacteria > Thiomicrospirales > Thiomicrospiraceae > Hydrogenovibrio. Next base: position 888 of record CAYUHO010000222.1, read on the forward strand.
CGATTGAAAGTAATCAAAAAGAATTCAAACCATTATTAGAGAGATTAATAGACCGAGGCGACCCAATGGTTGTGGTCGTTAATGATAGCTTAAAAGTAACGGAAATAAACATGCAAAACACTAATGAAGGAGTTGCTCATACAACCTTCCAAGCCAAATCCATCGCAAGTTGCCATGGAGAAGACTCGTGTGATAAACACCAAACCAAACTGCCTTTTAAAATTGAGGGAGAGAATTTAATCTTTAAGATTAAACTTCCCCCTGCTTGGATATTTAATTATTGAAATTAAAGATTTATTAACGCTTGAGCCTGTCCCGTATCAGGGAGTTTTCACTCCCTTTTTTGGATTTAATTATATTTTAAGTGTAATTAATCTCTCATTTTTTCCATCATAAATTTAAGTATTTCATCACTATGTTGTTCAAATTTATCAATTGATTCATGCCCCGCTTCGGCAATTTCTAACAAGGTTAAATTTCCAGCTGGGCAGTTATTTACAATTACGTGGGCATCCGTTACGGGGACTAATTTATCATCTATTCCATGGGCAATCAAAACGGGGACTGATATTTTACAAGCGGTATTCATCGGTGCGAATTGTGCGAATTTCATGCCTATTAGCCAAGCTACATAGTGCAAAATTAGTTTAATCAATATCTTAGGAATATAAATATTTGACAGGTAGCGTTTCATCATCCATTCGCCATGTGCAAACGCTGAAATACTGATGACCGCACCAATATCGGTTCGCTTTGATGCACTAAGCAACACCGCACCTGCACCAACGGAGTGACCGAGTAGAACTATTTTTTGGCTAGCTTTACTATGTGTTGATTTTAACCAGTCGATGCTTGCGTCTAAATCTCCTGCAAACCTTGGTAACGATGAAAATGTGTCCGAATCACTTTGCCCGTGCCCTCGTGAATCAAACAAAAGAACATTAAAACCTGCACGATGAAACGGCAGTGCAATAGGTAGCATCATTTCAATATTGCCACCCCAGCCATGGAGAATAATTATTGTCTTTTGGGAATTTTTAATAGGTAAAAACCAACCATAAAGTTTTTTATTATTTTTGCTTAAAATCGAGATGTCTTGATACTCAAGCGACAAATCTTTTGGAGTGCTTTGTTCGACTATCCGTGGAGCACGAAACCCTAAATGAAGCAGGACGAGAAAAACCACGACCAAAAATAATACAATTAAGACGAAAACAAATAAAATTTGTAGCATGTGTTTGTGTAACCACTTAGTGATGGATTTATGTCACCATTACAAAAGATAACACAGCCGTCGTCAATGCCGAAACCTTAAAAGTGGTTAAAACCATCCCTGTTGGTAAGTCTCCTTTAGGAGACACTTAACAACTGATTGAAATTCTGCGTGGACTTCTAGCCCATCA
>CAYUHO010000223.1:0-2273 GCA_964444445.1 uncultured Piscirickettsiaceae bacterium
CATTATCGCAAATCCCAATTTAGAAAAGTAAAAATTTACCACAAAAAAAAGGCTCCAACTTGGAGCCTTTTTAAACATAAAGCAATTTTTAAAAAAATTAAGCTTTTTTATTTCGACGAGTTGCCATAAAACCAACAAAACCTAAGCCGCCCAACATCAAAGCATAAACCGATGGTTCTGGAACAGATGAAACAACAAACTCACCCATACTACAAGCTGACCCCTGACAAGCCATCTCAATTTTAAAAGCGTCGGTTGTAATATTTTGTCCAAAGCTAAAAATTTCAGCATAATAATCAGCATTATCAGCATTATCAATTGGGTCAAATGACATTATATCAACATAAGAACTGCCGTCCCAAGCCGAAATAGTTGCACTTGTGATACCCCAAACATCTTCATTCCATAAAGCAAACCTATCAAACGTACCTACTTGCCCCATATCAAATTCAATTGTACTATTCAGCTCACCATCCTGTGCAAACCACTCAGTAGTCGCTGCTAGTTCATGCATGACACCCTGAGCTAAAAAAGAATCAAAATCTGTTACACCACTAATATAATTATGACTCAACCCAGACTGATTGATTGTATTTTCAGCTGCATAAGTAGTTCCCCACTCAGAAGAAGCAGTTGCATCAACCGCACCCCAAATCGTGCCAGCACTTACTGATGTTGTTGTCACAAGGATAGATGTAGCTAATATTGTTCTATTAAATGAATTCATAATACGTTCCTTTTTTTGATGATTGAATTATAATTTTTTAAAAAAAAGAAAACACTGTACCAAAGTACATATTTTTCAAATTATAATACGCTTGTTTATAACTTATTAATTAGGACACCTTACAGCAATGATGACCCCAAAAGAAATAGTACACGAGCTCAACACTCACATTGTTGGCCAACAAGATGCAAAAAAATCGGTAGCAATTGCCCTAAGAAACAGATGGCGTAGAGCACAACTTCCTGAAGAATTGCGTCAAGAAATCACGCCAAAAAACATCTTAATGATTGGTCCAACAGGTGTCGGTAAAACTGAAATTGCCCGTCGACTTGCTAAATTAGCAATGGCACCTTTTATTAAAGTTGAAGCAACCAAATATACCGAAGTTGGTTATGTTGGTCGTGAAGTTGACTCCATTATTAAAGATCTAATGGAAAGCGCAATCAAAATGCAACGTGAGCAAGCCGTGACATTCAACCAACGTAAAGCAGAAGATTTGGCTGAAAATCGTGTGTTAGATATTCTACTACCACCTGCAAGAGGGCAAGAAAATGACGGCTATGACAATATGGCTGATACCCGCCAAAAATTTCGCAAACGCCTACGAGAAGGCAGCCTAGATGAAACAGAAATTGAAGTAAACCTTGATGTTCGAGCCCCCCATGTCGAAATAATGGGTGCTCCAGGCATGGAAGAAATGACTGACCAGCTTCAAGGAATGTTTGAGAACTTAAATAACAAGAAAAAACAAAAACAAAAAATGCCCATTAAAAAAGCCTTAAAACGCCTTACAGAAGAAGAGGCTAGTAAATTAATTGATCAAGATGATATTAAATCCAAAGCCATTGAAAGTGTAGAGCAACATGGTATTGTTTTTATTGATGAGATTGATAAAGTAGCTAAAAAACATGAAGGTTCAGGTGGAGATGTTTCACGAGAAGGTGTACAGCGTGATTTACTACCACTAATTGAAGGGTCTACCGTTGCGACAAAATACGGTATGGTTAAAACGGATCATATTTTATTCATTGCATCAGGTGCATTCCACCTAGCCAAACCATCAGATTTAATTCCTGAATTACAAGGGCGATTACCGATTCGGGTCGAATTAAGCTCGTTAAAAGTTAATGACTTTAAACGCATTCTAACTGAGCCCAAAGCCGCCTTAACAAAGCAAGCCACTGCATTACTCTCTACCGAGGGAGTAACCGTTAACTTTGATGAATCGGGAATTCAACGACTTGCAGAAATCGCTTTTGATGTAAACGAGTCAACAGAAAACATTGGTGCAAGACGATTGCACACGGTTTTAGAACATCTGTTAGAAGAAGTGTCTTACGATGCCTCTGAAACATCTGGCAGCACTGTAAATATTGATGCAAGCTTTGTAGAAGAACGACTAGGTGAGTTGGTAAAAGACCAAGACTTATCTCAATTCATTCTGTAACAACTACCTCTCCTGAAAAAACACCAGGGGGGGGAGCTATTACACGCTTCAAAACAATTTGTAATAAAATATTCATGCGTTTATTCAGTGCCTTCTTAA
>CAYUHO010000224.1:0-2255 GCA_964444445.1 uncultured Piscirickettsiaceae bacterium
TCAAATCAGTTTAACCAAAGAAAAGTCGGTACAATCGTCGATGTTAAATAATTTAGCGGTCACAATCGAAGCAATTGACGGCTTTAACAGTTATAGTAAGTTGGTTAGACTTCGTATCAAGGATAATCCCTTACCTTTATTGGCACAGATTACAAAACGTTCTGTTAAACATTTAAACTTACAACCTAATCAGCATTGGGTTGCTGCAATTAAAACGGTGTCTATTTTATGAATCTATTAGAAATTTTACTGCTGATTTTAATCTTGATAGGTTTGCTCAACTTGTATTTCACGTTCAAGAAAAAAATAGAGATTGATATTAGTCCACAGTTAAAAGAAAACGAAGAAGTGATTCAAACAGAACTACAAAGAAATCGTACAGAATCAGCCACGATAGCAAAGGAAAATCGCCAGGAATTAGCCGATTCATTAAATAATTTTGAACGGAAATTAACCGAAAACTTGACCTTGAATTTTAGTCAGTTGAATGAGCAACAACAGCAGTTTAATAAGTTGTCGATTGAGAATATTAAACAGATTGAACAAACCATTGAAAAACAACTTCAATTGATTCAAGATGATAATAATAAACAGCTCAAAGAGATGCGCCATACTGTTGATGAAAAATTACAGACTACACTGGAAAAACGACTGGGAGAATCCTTTAAACAGGTAAGCGATAGGCTAGAATTAGTGCATAAAGGATTGGGTGAAATGCAACATGTTGCCACCAATGTAGGCGACTTGAAAAAGGTGTTAACCAACGTAAAAAATCGTGGGGTATTGGGAGAATATCAACTTGAAGCCATTCTGGAACAAATTCTGACAGCGGAACAATATGCTAAAAATGTGGCAACGAAGAAGGGAAGTCAAGCCAACGTTGAGTTTGCAATAAAATTACCAGGGGGGGGGGATGGTAGCGATGTTTGGATTCCCGTCGACTCTAAGTTTCCAATGGAAGACTATAATCGCTTATTAGACGCGTTTGAAGCAGGTAATAAAGCCGACACCGAAACTTCACAAAAGGCGTTGATTAAAGCAATTAAATTGTTTGCAAAAGATATTAGTACAAAATATATTGACCCGCCACATACAACCGATTTTGCGATTATGTTTTTACCTGTTGAAGGAATTTATGCGGAAGTACTTCGTCATCCGCAGTTATTCGAAAGCATTCAAAGAGATTACAAGATTACCATTACTGGGCCCACCACCTTATCGGCATTTTTGAGTAGCTTACAAATGGGCTTTAGAACCTTGGCAGTACAAAAACGCAGTAGTGAAGTTTGGGATGTTTTAAAAGGCGTAAAATCTGAATTTAACAAGTTTGGTGAAGTGTTTGAAAAAGTGCAAAAGCAGCTTACCACTGCTTCGGGAACATTGGAAACCTTGCGTACAACTCGAAGTAACTCGATGGAGCGCAAGTTGCGAGATGTCGAAAGTTTAACCTCCACCAGTAAGATAGAGGCAAAAGAGTCGGAGATATGAAGCATATTGTAATTACAGGTGGTAACAAGGGCATAGGGTTAGAGCTATGTCGAATGTTTGTTCTAGCAGGGCATCAAGTAACCGTAATTGCGCGTGATTTTTCTACTTTTGAATTTAGTCAGCACCCGAGTGTGGAGTGTATCGAATACGATTTGTCCGATGTTAATGGGTTAGAATCCTTGTGTGAAGGCATTAAGCAAGTGGATGTGTTAGTTAATAATGCAGGTATTTTACAAGCGCTAACCTATGAATCTTATTCTGATGAACTAAGAGAATATTCACTGAATTTGAATCTGGTAACGCCTGTTACTTTAATTAAACTGTTAGCTGATAAACTTAAAAAAGTAAATGGTCGAGTGATCAATAATGCTTCAATTGCTGGTCAAATCGGTCATCCTGATATTTGGTACGGTGCTGCAAAAGCAGGTTTAATTAATGCAACAAAAAGTTTTTCAAAATCATTTGAAGGTCAGGTGATTGTCAATGCCGTTGCACCGAGTCCGACACAAACAGATATGTTGGACAATATCCCTGAACATCGCCAACAAAGTTTTTTAAAAAATACGATTAGTGGTCGGTTTGCAACGGCTGAAGAAATCGCGCAAACCATTTACTGGTTAGCAACCGATTCACCAGCCTACATCAACGGCAGTTGTATTGATATTAACAATGGTTCTTTTCCTAGATGAATTTTAAGAGATAGTTAGTGGTTTATGCCTATCAGCATAGTGCACTCAAAAAAATATCAATCCGTTAAATTCAAGACT
>CAYUHO010000225.1:0-2246 GCA_964444445.1 uncultured Piscirickettsiaceae bacterium
CATAAAAGTTTAAACGGCTTGTCATGTATCTTTTATGTTTGCTTGTTAGAATGCTTTGTGCGAGACAAGAGCGAAAGAAAAATGAGATAGAATTTTGCAGATTTTTGGGCTGAAAGATGCGGATTTATAGCCATTTTTATTCGTTTTTGACCTCGTGCAAAGCACTCTGTTAGTACTGGGTGCAGAAAATATTACTTAATAACAATTTAACGAAGAGAGAATATCATGCAATTAAAACATTTTTATTTAACCTCTATTATTGCATCTAGCTTAATATTAGGTGCATGTGGTGCGGAAACTAAGCAAGAAATCAAGCTACTAGAGCAGGGTCGTTATACAACGGGGATTTTTGATAAAAGTGCGGCAGAAATCGTTGCTTTTGATGAAACCACGGATCAAGCTTTTGTGGTTAATGCGAACTCTGGAAAAATAGATGTTTTAGATAGTCGTGATATTTCCCTTCCCTCTTTAAATAAGTCATTAGACTTAAGGGCAGACTTAGTTTCATCATTAAAGATCAGCCGTGAGAGTGAGGCAGGTTCTGCAAATTCTGTTACGGTTAAAAACGGTTTAATGGCTGTTGCGGTTGAGGCAAATCCAAAAACGAATACTGGCTGGGTACTTTTTTATAAAACCGACGATTTATCTTTTTTAAAAGCAGTTAATGTTGGTGCTTTACCTGATATGGTTACCTTTACGCCAGACGGAACTAAGGTTGTTGTTGCTAATGAAGCAGAGCCGAATGAGGGTTATAGTATTGACCCTGAAGGTACGGTATCTGTGATTGATGTATCTTGGGATGGTTCAGTTCTAACAGAATCTACGACTGACATTACATTTAGTGATTTTAATCAAGGGGGGGATAGAGCCTTAGAATTGCCAGAAAAAGTATTGTTGAATGGTGTAAACGCAAGTGTTGCGGAAGATTTAGAACCTGAATATATTACGGTCAGTGTTGACAGTGAAACTGCCTATGTTGCATTACAAGAAAATAATGCCATTGCAGAAATTGATTTAAGCCAAAAAACAATTACTAAAATTTGGGCATTAGGCTTTAAAGATCATTCTATTGTTGGGAATGAACTAGATGGCAATAACAAAGATAAAAAGGTAAATATTAAATCCGAAGCTGCCTTTGGTATGTATATGCCAGATTCGATTGCGAGTATGAATTATCAAAATAAAACCTATATTTTAACTGCAAATGAAGGTGATGATCGTGCTGACTGGGTGAAAGATTTAGAGCAAACAACCTGCGAAGCAAGTGGCTTTTATTTTAATAATGATGATGAAGAATGCGGTGAAGATATCAAGTTAAAAGATGCGTTAGATGCTGATGTTTTAGACCCTAATGATGCAAGTACCATGATTGATTTAAGCCACTTTGAATCAGGAGGGGAATTGGCAGATACTGTAAACCGACTTAATTTTTCATATAGTTTAACTGCTCAGTATGGCGATATTGATAATGATCAAAAGATTGATAGAATTCTCTCTTATGGTGCACGCTCTTTCTCTATTTGGGATGCTGAAAGTGGCGTATTAGTTTTTGACTCAGGTAATGACTTTGAAACCATTACTGCGGAACGATATGGTCAAGACTTTAACCAAGATAATGCAGAGCAAAAAGCAGAAGATCGTTCTGATAATAAAGGTCCTGAACCAGAAGCTTTGACAGTGGGTAAAATCAATGACAATACCTACGCTTTCATTGGCTTAGAAAGAATGGGTGGGATTATGGTTTATGATATTACCAACCCAATGGAACCAACTTTTGTTGAATATGTTAATAATCGAGATATGACGAAAGACCCTGAAGTAGATCACGATATGGCAGGTGACTTAGGCCCTGAAGGAATGAGTTTTGTGCCAGCGGATAAAAGTCCAACTAACAAACCAATGTTGATTGTTGCCTCTGAAGTTTCAGGCACAACAACGTTTTATACAATTGATGTTAATCAAGTACCTGTGGACTAAATAGAAAATTCAGTTAGCTCTTTAGTGCTTCCTTAAAAGCTGGCAAATTTACCAGCTTTTTTTTTGTGTATAATCGTCTTATGATGGTTAAAAAGAGTTAATTATGAGAATTGGAATAGACCTTGGGGGAACAAAGATTGAGATAGTTGTCATAGATGAACACCAGCAACAAATCTATCGTTATCGTATTGCTAGCCCGCAAGGCAGTTATTCTAAAACATTATTTACTTTGGTTGAACTAGTAGAACAAATAGAATCTAAATTGGAAA
>CAYUHO010000226.1:0-2246 GCA_964444445.1 uncultured Piscirickettsiaceae bacterium
CCCCCCCCTGGTGTTTTTTATCAAAAAAACACCAGGGGGCTAAGGTTGGTTGAATATTGATTGTTTAGAGGAAGCAGGTCGGTTTGTAGAGCTTTTAATGTAGCGTTTGGTGTTTTAATTCATCACTCTTTTGGAGGGTATTTTTTATCGTGTCAATCACGTTTATCAGTTCATGTTTACTGATTTTATGTTGCCTTGCAAAGCCTACATAATTTAAGTATGCAAGCTTTAGCTCTGAATCAATTTCAGCAGGGATAATATCTTGATTGTTGGATAGATTTAATAAGAAGTAAATCACTCTTTTTAACATTTTTTCCGCTTCTAGCAGTTCACCCAGTACTTCATAGGCGTGTGCGAGATTATTGCATGAAATAGCAAATACCCGCATAAACGGGATGCCGGAATTTATGGCCACTAGGTAATTGGTATTAAGGTCTTCGGACATAAAAAGAGCTTCTGTGTATTCTTTTAGTGCTGTAGCATGCTCACCCTGGTTGAATAGTTTATTGGCATTGTTAGTTTTTTGTTTCCAAGCATTTTCAATATGTTTCATATAGCTTCTCCCTTTTTTAAGATTAATTACCTTGTGCATAGTTTTCTCCTTGTTTTTACGTATTTAATTTTAAAATTCTGATTGTTTTTTTTGGGTGGCTATTCCTGCTTTGGGTGAACTAAGTAGTGAAGGTGTTATCAAGTCAAGGATGCCTGATAAATCCGTTCAACGGTTTTCATCAGTGTTGTATTGAAGGCTTTGTCAGTTTGCTTGGCAGATAAACCATCTGTTAAAACACGAGAAAAGCTCGCCACCATCTTGTGATTTTCTGCCAGTTTATCGCAGGCGAAACCTAAAGGGTAACCTCCTGAAAGTGCCACCACTCGAACCACATTTGGGTGCTCAATCACTTCGTTGTATAAATTAGCTTTTTCCGGCAGGGTCAGTTTTAGCATGATCTGTTGCTCGTCTTTAAGTTGGTTCAAATGTACCATTATCTCACGGATTAAAATTGCTTCTGCTTCAGCTTTTTGGGGGCTGTCGATATTCACTTCTGGTTCTATAATCGGCACCAATCCACCAGCAATAATTTGCTTTGCAACGTCAAATTGCTGGGCAACAATTGCTTGAATACCGTTTTCATTCGGTTCCCATATAACCGACCGCATTTTGGTGCCAAATACCTCACGGTCTTTTGCTTTAGTCAGCAAATCTAATAGCCGAGGAATAGGTTTTAGTAACTGAACTCCATCAGCTTTTTCCGCCAGCCCTTTATCTACCTTTAAAAACGGAACGATATTTTTTTGTTGCCATAAATAATGTGAACTGGGTAGGTTTTCGATAGTACGATCGAGTGTATTTTTAAATAAAATGGCACCAAGAATTTTAGTGCCATCAAACGCTGGACTGGTGATAATACGCGAACGCATGGTGTGAACCATATCGAACATTTGTTGTTCATTTTCATAAGCTGAAGTGTCAATACTATAGGCTTCAAGTGCATTTGGTGTGCTACCACCGCTTTGATCTAGGGCGGCGATAAATCCTGGTTGAGATTGAACTTTACTGAGTTGTTGTTCAAAGACAGTCATTGTTTGGCTCCTTAAGTTTATTGTGGTAATTTTTTGATCTATACCCTAATCCTCAGATAGGAATTCGGCATATAGCACCAGCCCTTTCATTATATGACATTGAAGAAAATGCCCGCCTAACCTATGGGGGCGACTAAAATTTTCTCCAAAGCCCTATAGCAAAGGGCTAGAACTATATATCCAAATCATATTTGAGGATTAGGGCTATAGGTTTGATAGAAACTCACTGTATAAATCTTCAATATTGATAAGGTGTTTTTTTGGGTTTTCACAACTGTTTTTGCATTTTCCACTACACTCCTTAGGTTTTGTAACCTCCCCTAGTTGTGTAATTTCAGTTTCAAGATTAGATAGTGGCATGTCTTCATTTTTACAAAAAATCATATTTTTATTCCTTAAAATTTTAATCATTACAAATAATAACAGTTGTCATTATACAAAAAAAACGGTAAGTTAAAAATATTATTTAGCTTGTACTTAATTTATAATTAGTTATGGCTAATTTAATAGTTATATTAATGAATTTATAATTATTTTCACTCAACCCTTTGTATACTGTCTCCCAAGCTGAAGTGGTGAAAAAACATATGAAACAATTAATAAGTAAGAAGTTTAAGGAGACACTTAACAACTGATTGAAATTCTGCGTGGACTTCTAGCCC
>CAYUHO010000227.1:0-2241 GCA_964444445.1 uncultured Piscirickettsiaceae bacterium
AGTTTCCACCTACTGCGTTATCATTTTTTATGTTATCTAGATAGCATTTCAAAATAATGCCTTGTAGGTGAAAATTTGGCGTTGCCAGAAATTAAGTTAGTTATTCAGTGTCTCCTTAACTGAATTTTGAGTTAAAAATCACCAGGGGGGGGGTAGGTGGCAATAGAAATACAGCAAACAGCTTTTGTACTTCATCGTCGCCCTTTTCGCGAAACCAGTTTGCTAGTGACTTTTTTTACCGAAAATAAAGGCAAAATAAATGCCATTGTCAAAGGCGTTAGGTCTAGCGCTAAAACAGCCCGTGTAAAACAAGCTTGGTTACAGCCTTTTCAAACGTTAAATATCAGTTGGGTTGAAAAAAATAGACCTACTTCAGACTTGGTCAATTTACGTTTATTAGAACCAACTACCCTTCGTTTTCCCTTAACGGGTGATGCTAATATCTGTGGTTTGTATGTTAATGAGCTGTTATATCGGTTATTGTTCCAATCTGTTGCGAGTCCGGATTTGTTTTCACAGTATCAACGTACGTTACTTGAATTAGCGAAAACTGAAAATAGGCAGCAACAAGCATGGGCTTTACGTCAGTTTGAATATGCATTGTTGCTTGAGATGGGGGTTGCGATGGATATGGATTTAGATTCAAATCATCAACCGGTTCAGGCTGAGTGTTTTTATCAGTTTGTGCTTGAGGTCGGTTTTGTTAAATCAGAGAGTGATAAGGGGCATGTTTCTGGTGAGGTGTTGCATGCATTTAGGCAACAAAAATATTCTGAAGCCGCTTTACCTGTTTTAAAATACCTGTTTAGATTTGTGTTATCACATTATCTAGGCGATAAGCCAATTCACACACGTAAGCTATTTAAATAATTCTAATTGGAGTATCAATGAAGCAGATTTTTTTAGGCGTTAATATCGACCATGTTGCCACTTTAAGGCAAGCAAGGGGAACAAGTTACCCTGATCCTATTAAGGCGGCATTAGATGCTGAAATGGCAGGGGCAGACAGTATTACTTTACATTTGCGTGAGGATAGGCGTCATATACAGGATACAGATGTTGAGCTTTTATCCGCCTTGCGTCAAACCAAAGTGAATTTGGAAATGGCTGCGACAGAGGAAATGGTTGAAATTGCATGTAGAGTAAAGCCTGAAGATGTCTGTTTAGTGCCTGAAAAACGTGAAGAGCTAACCACAGAAGGTGGCTTGGATGTTGTTTCGCAAAAAGAATGGTTAACAGAGGTTTGTGATAAATTAGCAAATAATAACGTACGAGTTTCCTTGTTTATTGATGCTGAAAAAGCACAAATCGATGCAGCAAAAGAAGTGGGTGCGCCAGTGATTGAGATACATACTGGAACCTATGCAGAATTAACGGATGCCAAAGAAATAGAACAAGAATTAATACGGATTCAAGAAGCTGCCACCTATGCAGATTCGATTGGTTTAGTGGTGAATGCGGGGCATGGCTTACATTATCACAATGTTAAACCAATCGCAGCAATGAAAGAGATTGAAGAGTTAAATATTGGTCATGCGATTATTGCTAGAGCTGTTTTTTCTGGGTTAGCAAACTCGGTTCAAGAAATGAAAACTCTAATGCTAACTGCTAGACAAGAAGCCTATTTAGTTTAAGTTATGATTGTTGGTATTGGGACAGATATTGTTGAAACCAGTCGGATTTTAAATTTGCTTGATAAGCATGGTGAAGCCTTTGCTAAGCGTATTTTGTCACCAGCTGAATTAACCGAATATGCTCAAGAAGTTGTTAAGGATAAGTTCCTAGCCAAAAGATGGGCAGCAAAAGAAGCGCTCTCTAAATCATTAGGGACAGGGTTTACCCAAGGAGTCAGTTTTGCAGATATTACGATTGGACATAATGATGTCGGAAAACCTCTGGTTGTTTTAACAGGTAAAACAAAGCAGGTTTCTGTTGAATTGGGCATTGCAAAATGGTCAATTAGTATCAGTGACGAAAAGCACTATGCTTTGGCTTTTGTGATTGCTGAAAGTTGAATACCCCCCTTGGTGAAATTTCATTTTTTTATGCCTATATTCCTAATCCCTGCTTAGAAAATCAGCATATAGCACCAGCCCTTTTGCTATAGAGCTAGCACTATATATCCAAATCCTATCTGAGGATTAGGGTTGTAGATAAACTAAAAAAAATGCAAATATGGACTTACTTTATATACAATGCTTTAAATGAATCTTTCTTTACTAAAATACAAGTTGCTAGTTG
>CAYUHO010000228.1:0-2237 GCA_964444445.1 uncultured Piscirickettsiaceae bacterium
GTTCTCTGCCATTTATTAGTTTTTTTGTTAAATCGATAAATGAAGTTAATAGTGTTGATTTTTGCTAGAGGAGGTTGAGTTGATAACCCTAGAGGATACACTGAATTTCACGTTAGTTATTCAGTGTCTCCTAAAGGAAAGAGTTGTTTATTTTGCTTTCACCGTTTGATAAAGATAGCAACCATCATCAAAGTGCTGTTGGCTATGTTGAGTAAAAAATGTTGTTACAGCTTGTTGGTTTGATTGGTTTTTATTATAAACAAAAACACCAAGCTCATCATTAGGCTGTAAAAAGCCCTTTTCTCCAAATGATGTATAACGCGTTGCACCAAGAGAAATAATAACTTGAGCAGGTTTACCTAATTGATTGATGTACTGATTTAAAGGTTCTAATGGTCCTGTGTCTTGTTGGTTATTAAAGGTTTTAATGATCCAGTTGAGCAGTTTTTGATGAAAGTATTGATAACCAACCACTGGGCTATCCATGCCATATTGAATCACCTCACCATTTCGCTTAATAAATGACAGAATACTGTAATCGTCCAGCTCACAACCTTCACTTAACGAACTTAACCCTAACCAGTTTGCTGAAATTCCCGTACAGTTTTTGCCCCAGTTTTTCTTCTCGCTAATTTTTTTTGCATTGGGGCGACGGATAGAGCAATCATTAAACGCTGTAAATGCTTGTGGTTTTAAATCAACCACCTGAGAAGCATCATAAACAACACTAAATAAAACACAGGTTTCAGGCTCTAAGTGTAAGTTAATTTTGTCTGTAAAGTCCGCCTCAACTACATGTGAACTAAGCGGGAAAGTACTTAAAAAAGTATCAAAATTAGGCAAATAAATCGGAAAAATGCCTTTTGGTGCATTCGGTTCTTCCGTTACAATATTCACAAAGTCAGCATCTTCACCCGCTTGAGTTAAATGTTCAGCAAAGTTACCAGCAATTCCAAAAACAGGCGTTTGTTTAAGTTGTTCAGTTGTAAAGTTCATCTTGGATTGCCTCGAATTTTATTAGGTTGGTTCTTAGGTTTGCTTATTAGGTTTATCTAATATATATAATACCCGAAAGCTCAACTCAGTTAGCTAACTTTATACGAAACTGAATGATTAAATGGAATTATTATCCCTCGAAAAAATAGAAAAATAACAAACCTACTTGGGTGATTTACATCAATTAAAGCTTCTAATTCTACCTTTAATAAAAGAAATACCGTAGAATTTACCCAGTATGACTTTTATCTAGTTCAAGGTTTCATTTGTAATCTGTGGAGATTTGAAAATCAGTATTGCGACAAAAGATATTTCTGAAATTATTCAGCTAAAAAAACAGGCGGAGCAAGCCTCTAAACGATTGCAGTATATCCTTGATGATTCTGAGGAAGGAATATGGGAGTGGAATACGCAAACTCAGCATGTTTTCCATAATAATCACTGGAGGCGGATAACAGGTATTGAACAAAGTGAGGACACTTTTAAAGAGTTTCAAAACTGTTTGCTTGATGAGGATAGGCCGCGATAAACCAAGCCATCACAGGTTTGTTGGAGAAGAATAAACCTTACAACATTGAATTCAGAATGAAGCGCCCAGATGGCAAGGTGATTTGGATTTGGGATCGTGGGCAGGTTGTTGAAAGAGATGAAGAAGGTAAACCTATTTTACTTGTCGGCATCATGCAGGATATTACGAAAGCAAAGGAGGATCATAAGCGGGCAGAATATCTTGCATTTTATGACTCCTTAACTGGTTTACCAAATAGAGCTTTAATGGAAAATCGTTTAACGAAAGCGATTTATCAAGCTGAGAGAAAGACCTTGGGACTAAACACTTTAAGTTGGACAGGTTCATTTGAAGTTGCAAACTTTGATGCTAATAATTTTGGTGTTCAAGCTGGTCATTGGTCTAATCCTGTTTTTGATGGAACAACTACGCCTACTGCGATTTCAGCGGTACCAGAGCCTTCAGTGGTCGCTTTAATGGTTGGTGGTTTAGGACTAGTTGGTTTTATGGCTGCACGCAGAAGAAAGCAAGCTTAAACTCAGTTTAATCCTTAAAAATAAAAGCCCTCCTTGTGAGGGTTTTTGCGTTTTTATAGGTTTAGAATTGTATGTACTCTAAGTCAGCGTTCAGTTTAGTTATCCTGTCTATTGTTTTTTGTATTATGATTTAAGTACCCCCCCTGGTGATTTTTTCCTGCTTATATTTGATTTGAGTTGTTTTGTTTGGTTTATCG
>CAYUHO010000229.1:0-2225 GCA_964444445.1 uncultured Piscirickettsiaceae bacterium
GGCTAATAACCGCAGATACCTTTAGTTTCTCTTTTAGTAATCCCAAAGGATCATTTTCAAGCAATTTATTAAATTCTTCTTCAAAATTAAGCATTATTTCTCATTTTCTCGCTTCGTTTATCAGTTAGGTAAACAATGGCTTCCCCCATACGCTTTTCTTGTGGGTCGCCTGAACGAATATTAGGCTCTCGTTTAAATTTTTCCATAAAAGCAGGTACTCTATCACGATAAAGAATAAACGCCTCTTCATCGGTCATTTCAATACGACCTGCATCAATCGTATATTGAATAGTTTTAAGTAAATTAGCCGTGATACTCTTTGACAACACCTCAAAAGCTTTTTGAAAGGGGTTTACACGGTCAATCAAATTAATGTGTAGGTCATCAATATTGACGAACTTGCTTGCCATTCTAATAAATTTTTTATCTCCGACCTCTTTTATTTCGCCGTTTTTAATGGCAGAATCTACCACCACATGCTGCCTAACGACTTCAAGCTCTTCTTCTGTTAAATCAGGATAGGCTTTCATAATGATTTTAGGAATTAAAACCTTATTAATTACTTCAGGGTCAATCACATCACTGGGCAAGGCTTTTAATAATTGTTCATCCTGCAAAATTCTAGCTTTCAAATCATTCAAATCGTTTTCAACAATCGTTTTGACACGGTCTGTTGTAGGCTCTTTAAAACCACCAATTTTTATTGTGCCAGGCTCATTTTCTTCATCAGGAAATTTTCGGGTTTTAAATATAAAATTTGGGGCTAAGACCTGTTCCATTAAAAGTGATGCACTAATTGCCTTTAGCATATTATTGACAGATAATTTTACCGCATCATCTTCGGCATCAGGCTGAGCAATCAAATTAGTAAACTGCGAATGGGTTTTATTAGAACTATCACGAGTTGCCCGCCCAATAATTTGGATAATTTCAGTAAGCGAACCACGATAACCGACGGTTAACGCATGTTCACAATAAGGCCAATCAAAACCTTCTTTTGCCATGCCTAAAGCAATGATTAAGTCCAAATCATCAACTTCATTCATTTCTCGTAAATATGCCGCGACTTTGTCCCTATCTTTAGGGTTATCATTGACTAAATCAGCGACCTTTAAAATTTTGCCATCGCTATGGCGTTTTACATAAAGTATGCCAGTTATTTTATCTTGTGATTCAACCACGCCGATAATATCTAAAATGCTATCAACTTCTTTATACTTATCTTTGGTTGATTCACCTGCATTTACATTAGGAATATGTAAGATGGTTTTTAAATCCGTATCTAAAACCTCACCAATCGCGGTTAGATAACTACGCTGATAAAACTTATAACCAATCCCCAGTGTTTTTAGATATTTATAACCATTCAACTGCTGATAATAGTTATAGACAACCTTGGTAAATTTCTCCTCTTCTTCAGGCAATAACACTGGTACGCTATCACCCCTAAAATACGAACCTGTCATGGCAATAATATGTGCACTGGTATTTTTCATAATAGAGCGCAACACCTCACCTAAACAGTTTTCAGCATCAGCCGATACATGATGAAATTCATCAATCGCAATTAAGCAATCATTGAAGTCACTCTTATTAACTGCATTAAACGCAAAGCGTAAAGTGGCATGAGTACAAACCAAAATAGTAGCACTAGTATCTTCCATAAAGGATACAAAAGCATCCACTTTGCTTTTATCACCACCTGCTACACACAAGTTATATTTATGCTCCACTTCCCAATCAGCAAAAAAACCATAAGTGATTAAGTCCGTATTCGCAAATGATGCACCAATAGAGCGTTCAGGCACAGCTACAATCACTTTTTTAACCCCTTGGTTATATAACTTATCCAAAGCCAAAAACATCAAAGCCCTTGATTTACCCGAAGCAGGTGGAGCTTTTAACAATAGATACGGTGAGTTCTTATCTTTAAACGCTTTGGCTTGCATATCACGCATACCTAGCTCATTGGTATTTAAGCTATCACCTGTTTGGGCGTAGGTTACATCTACAAAATTGGGCATGCTTTTTCCTTTAAATGTTCGAGAATGTCTAATTTAATGTCTAAAAATGTATTATTTATCGTTTATTAGACATTCATTTTTATCACTTCTATCAAATGACCATCAAATAAGAAGGTGTTGATAAATAAGGGTTTATTTTATTAAACAGGGCTCTTCTCCGCTTTGTTGAGTGAAAAATCATGATTATGCGTAAAATAATGA
>CAYUHO010000230.1:0-2223 GCA_964444445.1 uncultured Piscirickettsiaceae bacterium
TAGTTTTGATGCGTTAATGTTTTCGCCTTCGTCATTAAGAGTGGCTTCTGAAAACACTTTTTTTATTAATTCTTTAATTAAACCTCTTTTACCCCCTCCAAATATCTCAGTTTAAACTTTAATACTTTTAAATTTTAACGAGGTTTTTCTATGCGTACTGCACTACTTATGGCTTTGCTGATAGCCAGTTTTTCAGCATTTGCGGAGCGTTTTCTTGACTTGAAAATGGCTTATTCTCTTGCACTTGAACGAAATATTGAATTGGCAAAATACCCTTTTCAAATTCAACAGCAGGGGGCGATGGCGATACAGGCTGATATTCAGCCTAGCCCTGAAATAGGTCTAGAGGTTGCCGATTTAATTGGTACTAATCAATATGGATTACTGGAAGAAACTGAAATAAGTTTGTTGTTTAGTCAAACTATTGAAATGGGTAAAAAACGCCAATTGCGTTTAGCATATTCAAATGCGGCAGAAGATAGGGTGCGTTTAGAGTTTGAGTTGGCAAAAATTGATATATTAGCTGAAACTAGTCGTCGTTATTATCAATTACTTAGTTTGCAAGCAATGCAACAAATTGTGCTTGATAAAATTGAGTTAGAAGAACATTCGCTGTTAAAAATTAAAAGATTAACCAAATCTGGTGCGGTAGGTTTGGTTGATAAATTGGTTATTTCATTGCGTTTAAAGCGTTCAGAAGCACAGTTTTTAAATTTAAATTCATTGCAAGTTATAGCGAAGAATCGTTTGGCGGCGATGTGGCAGGGCGATGTTGATTTTGATAGGGTAAAGGGTAGTATTTTTAGCTTACCCAATACACCAAACTTTGCAAAGTTAAGGGATGCTTTAGTAGGGTCGCCTGCTATTTTGCATCTATTATCTTTGCAAAGAGAAGCCGATCAAAACTATTCTTTATTAAAAGAAAGTGCTAAGGCTGACATTACTTACTCGGCAGGGCTAACGCATAAAATGGCTGACAGTTCACAAACTGTAAGTTTTGGAATTTCTGCACCGTTAAATTATTCTAATCCCAATAAAGGTCGCATTGAACAGGCGAAGATTGCTTTGCAAGAGACGCAGGCGTTAGCTAGGGAATCAAAACGTAATCTTGAACTGATATTAAAAGAACATTGGTTAAAAATACAGCAGTATAAGCAACAGTTAAATGCACTAAACAATGATATTTTGCCAGAAGCAGAAAAACTATTAAAAGAATCTATCAAAAGTTATAACCGTGGCAACATATCTATTTTGCAGTTAGTTGATGCACAGCAACAGTGGTTAGATTTTAAGATAGATTTGATTAAATCAAGTGGTTCTATTTATATGGAATTAGTCGAATTAGAACGGTTAACTTCAAAAAAACTTTAAAAATAACAAAAATTAAACTTAGGAAAATAATATGAAAAATTTACTATTAACAACACTTTTTATACTAGTTGCAATAACAGGTTGTTCAGAAGACCTGAAGCATAATGACGAAGATGGTCATAATCATGATAGCCATAAACATAGCCATGAAACGCATAACATCGGCGAACATCAAAAACACGACGATAAAGAACATCATGGACATGATCATTAAAAGTTAAGGACATCTAACAATGAAATTTGCATTATTAACTACTATTATTATGGCTATGTTTTCTCTTACAGGCTGTTCGGAAGAACATGGTCATGACAGCCATGAAGGTCATAATCATGATAAGCATCAAGAAAATTCTCATGATGAACACGGTCATGAAAAACACGATGAACATGGGCATGACGAACATGAAAATCATATAGAAATCTCTGATAAATTAATAGTTCAATATGGTATTGAGGTAGAAACGGTTGCTGTTCAACACATTAAAAATAAATTAGAGTTTTACGGCATGATTCAAATTCCGCAAGATAGGACAACTGTTATTTCTGCACCTTATCAAAGTAAAGTCAGCCGTGTTTATGTTTCGATTGGTGACAAGGTGCGAAAAGGTCAAAAGCTAGTCCGCTTAACCAATACTAAAAACTTACAAAGCTATACGATTAGAAGCCCTGCCAATGGTTTAATTACTGAACGATGGGTAAATAATGGTGAAATTGTTCAACAAGATGGGCTGTTAAAAATTGCAGATTTATCAAAGCTTTGGGTAGATTTTACGGTTTTTCCAAAACAGTTGATGAAACTTAAAGAAAACCAACCCTTGGTTGTTAGTTCATTAGATGACGAAGTATCAAGTA
>CAYUHO010000231.1:0-2204 GCA_964444445.1 uncultured Piscirickettsiaceae bacterium
TTATTGAAGAGGTTGGTTTAGAGGCAATAATGGCAGAATGTCCAAGGTTTAAAGCTTGGATTGAAACAATTCAAAAATTAAAATAAGGAAAAAAAATGATTGAAATTAATTGGCAAGGCGGGAAGTGCTTTGAAGCAACTACGGATTCAGGACATAAGGTTTTGATGGATGCTTCAAAAGAAGTTGGGGGCAAAGACCGAGGTTCTCGCCCGATGGAATTGTTGTTGATGGGACTGGGCGGGTGCTCGGGTATTGATGTGGTGATGATGCTTGAAAAAGGAAAGCAGGATGTGAAGGATTGTCAGATGCAAGTGAGTGCAGAACGTGCAGACGGCGTGCCTTCGGTTTATACAAAAATTCATTTGAAGTTTATTGTTACGGGGACGGATTTAAATGAGAAAAAGGTTGCTCGTGCAGTAGAACTTTCTGCAGACAAATATTGTTCTGTTTCAAAAATGCTCGAAAAAACCGCAGAAATGTCCCACGAATATGAAATCGTAGAAGCTTAGACAACTCCCCCCCCCCTGGTAATTTTTAGCTTAAAAATCACCAAGGGGGGGTATTAAAGCAACAACCTACCATACTAAAATAGATAATACATGAACTCAAACTCTCATTCTTTCGCATCTTTAAATATCGTGCCTGCTCAGTTAAAAAACTTGATGCTAATGGGGCATGAGGAGATGACGGATATTCAAGCTGAAGCTTTACCCTTTGCCTTAGATGGCGATGATTTAATCGCTCAGGCGAAAACAGGTAGTGGTAAAACGGCTGCTTTTGGAATTCCATTGCTTGATAATGTGAATTC
This sequence comes from uncultured Piscirickettsiaceae bacterium, assembly GCA_964444445.1. Taxonomy (GTDB): domain Bacteria; phylum Pseudomonadota; class Gammaproteobacteria; order Thiomicrospirales; family Thiomicrospiraceae; genus Hydrogenovibrio. The sequence continues at coordinate 809 of CAYUHO010000231.1, forward strand.
GGTTGATAAATCTGTGCAGGCGTTGGTTATGTGTCCGACTCGTGAACTGAGTACACAGGTCGCTGAAGAATTGCGCCGTTTAGCAAAGTATAAAGACAATATTAAAATCACGGTTTTATGTGGTGGGGTTTCGATTGGACCGCAGATAAAATCCTTGTTGCACGGTAGTCATGTGGTGGTGGGTACGCCTGGTCGTTTATTTGATTTATTGCAAAAAGAGCACTTGGATTTGTCTAGGGTTCAAACGTTGGTTTTGGATGAGGCGGATAGGATGTTAGAAATGGGGTTTAAGGAACAGATTTCTGATGTGGTTAAATATGTTCCTGAGCAACGTCAAACCATGTTGTTCTCGGCAACTTTTCCAGATGATATTGTTGAAATAAGTGAACGTTTTCAAACGAATCCGCAAGAGATTATTGTCGAAGCCCATCATGCACGTGCAGTGATTGACCAACAATTTTATATTTGTCAGCATCATGATAAGTTACCTGCTTTAGTTCGACTGATTAATGCAAATGACTTTTCGCAAGCGATGATTTTTTGTAATACCAAAAAACTCGTTGCCGAAGTGCATGATTATTTAGAGAGCAAGGGTTACAGTAGTTTGTCTTTACATGGTGACATGGAGCAACGTGAAAGAGAGCAGGTATTAATTCAGTTTAGGCACAAAAGTGCTAGCTTCTTAGTGGCAACGGATGTTGCAGCTCGTGGGTTGGATATTGAGGCCTTGCCAGCGGTCATTAATTACGAACTGCCGAGAGAGCAGGATACTTATGTACACCGAATTGGTCGAACAGGTCGAGCTGGAATGGAAGGGGTTTCTCTCACTATCTTTACTGAAAAAGAGCGTTTTAAACTAGGGCAACTAGGGCAAAAACTAGATCAGGTTTTTGAGTATGAGTCAATTGACAGTCTGCCCAAAAATCGAATTACCCCAAGTAAGCCTGAGTTTGTAACACTTTATATTTCGGGCGGAAGAAAAGACAAAATTCGTAAAGGGGACATATTAGGTGCGTTAACCAAAACAGCGAATATCGAAGGTAGATATATCGGACAAATTGATATTGCGGAGCGCTCTAGTTATGTCGCTGTAAAAGCTGAGCAAGCTCGGAATGCGGCAAGTCGGTTAAATCAAAATAAAATCAAAGGCCGAAAGTTTAAAGTGGGCTTTTGTTAGCAGCCAGCCGACTTTAATCAGACAGGAAAATCGGTATTAAAAAAGTTTTAAAGCGGCAATAATTATACCCGTTTGTGCAAGTAAAAAACCAAGTGTCCATTTTATTAATTCAAGCTTCATTTCAATCATTTCAGATTTTAATTCTACAATATCAATCTTGGTTGCCAAATCATCTGAACTAGATTTAGAAAGAATAGATTTAGCCGCTAGTTTTGCTTT
>CAYUHO010000232.1:0-2197 GCA_964444445.1 uncultured Piscirickettsiaceae bacterium
ACGCACATTTTTTCTCAGTAAAATTCTAATCGCGGTTATTAAGTGTTTCCTAAAGAGGGTCCGCAACCCAGCCGTACAAAATTAAAATGTACCCGTAGCTTTCCGTGTATGCAAATGCATAGTTGGCTTTAACCCACAATACTAATAATAACTCCTTTCATTTAAATTATCAACAAAAATGTATGTTTTGGGTGTAGAAAAATTAATAAAACCAAGTTGTTACTCACTTTCATGGGGTGGGGGGTTGCTTTTTAAAGGTGTTGTGAAAATAGTGGTTTTTCGTAAAAAACTTTGTTAAGGAGTGTTTTTTCTCGGCTAAATGGTGTAAAGTGTCGCTTTGTTGAGTAGTTATATAGAAATGTTGGTTTAAATAAAAATGCAAGAAAATAGAATTAAGCGTCAAGATGCAAAAATAAATGCTTTGTTTCGGTTGGCTGATAATTTAGTGATACTGGCAATTCTTTTTGGGATAGGTTTTTTCCTTTCTGACGAGCAATACATAAATAATTCTTGGTTGTTTCTTTTATTAATACTTTTTTATAATTATTTTGCAGACTCTCAACATGTGTACAGAACTTGGCGAGGAGGCTCAATTTCAGAAGAAGTATTTAGTATTATTATTTCTTGGTTTGCGGCACAGTTTTTCGTCTTGTTGATAAATGTATTGTTTGTAAAAGATGATAGTTTTTCGCAGTTCTTTTGGGTTGCGTGTGTTTTACTCGTTCCCGCCGCTGTGGCGTTGGTTCATTTGTTAGTCCGTTTAACACTTGGTTTTATGCGTGCTAAAGGCATTAATACGCGTAGGGTGGCTATATATGGAGCAACCCCCTTAGGTAAAAATTTGGCAGATGCTTTTGATGAAATGCCGTGGAGTGGGTTTAGGTTTTTAGGTTTTTTTGATGACCGAAAAGAGTTTGACGAAGAAAGAAGATCTGAGTTAGATTTGCTTGGTGGAGCAAAAGATTTGTTTCAAGCTTGTCGTACCGGTGAAGTGGAAAGAGTGTATATAACACTTAGTATGGCAGCTGAAGTAAGAACGAAATATATTATTGAAGAGTTAGCTGACACAACGGTTTCGGTTTATGTTGTGCCTGATATGTTTACATTTGATTTGTTACAGTCAAAAATTGAAGACTACAGAGGGATTCCTGCGGTTAGTATTTATGATACGCCATTTTCAGGAGTAGATTCATTTATTAAGCGAGTTGAAGATATTGTTCTGTCGGTTGTTATTTTGTTTTTAATTTCTATTCCAATGTTGATTATTGCAATAGGCGTTAAACGCTCCTCTCCAGGCCCTGTTTTCTTTAAACAGAATCGATATGGTAGAGGGGGAGAAAAAATAGTTGTTTGGAAGTTTCGCTCAATGACTGTAATGGAGAATAGTGATAAGGTAATACAGGCAACTAAAAATGATGTTAGGATAACGCCTTTTGGGGCATTTATTCGTAGAACATCATTGGATGAGTTGCCACAATTTATAAATGTGTTGCAAGGAACTATGTCGATCGTTGGTCCAAGGCCACATGCCATATCGCACAATGAAGAATACAGAAAGCTTATTCCTGGCTATATGTTGAGACATAAGATAAAGCCAGGTATAACAGGTCTTGCACAGGTTAAAGGGTTTCGAGGTGAAACCGAAACGCTTGATAAGATGAAAAAGCGTGTCCATTTTGATTTGGCGTATATTCGTAAGTGGTCAGTTTTTTTGGATTTAAAAATTGTTTTTTTAACTATATTTAATGGATTTGTGCATAAAAATGCATATTAAAAAGGAATGTTTGTCATGATAAATAAAAAATTATTAGTTGTTGCTATTATTAATTCAGTGCTTTTATCTGGGTGTGGAAGTGATGATGAAGAAAAAGGTGGCACTCAAGTTGCGGCTAAGGTAGATGGTAAAGAGATTACGGTTCATCAGTTAAATCAAGCGTTTAAATCTATTAGGATGCCACAGAACAATAGTAAAGTTTCGAAAGAAGAGGTTACAAGTAAGGTTTTAGATACGTTAATTAATCAAGAAATTCTTTTGCAGCAAGCAAAAAAAATGAAGCTAGATCGTGATCCAGATATTCTTTCAGCAATTGAAGCATCAAAGCGTAAAGTTTTGGTGGATGCTTATATGCAAAGGTTTGTCGCAACTAAAGACAATATTAATGAATCAGAAGTAAGAGAGTATTTTGATAAAAATAAA
>CAYUHO010000233.1:0-2195 GCA_964444445.1 uncultured Piscirickettsiaceae bacterium
AAAACTTGGCGTTGCCAGAATTTTAATCAGTTGTTAAGTGTCTCCTTAAGCAACCCTTGAGAAAGGCTTTATGGTCGGTCTTTTCGACTACAAATAGGTCCTGATTTTGGTTCTTCTATATCTTTTGCTACTTTAGCTAAAAAAGATTGCAATTCATCAATTGTTAGTACTGACAGAATTTTATTCATAATAGTCTTCTAAGGTTTCTGCAACCTCATCATTCAGAGTTCCAAGTATCGCGACTTCATAAGTATGACCTTCATTAGGTGCATTTTCTTGCCTAGTTTCAGTATTAAAGCCTTTGGCTTTAATAAACTGGCTGAATTTATTAGCGATGTCTTGATCAAAAAAAGTATATTCAAAATTATTTAACATGTAACTGGCTTTGTATTTATTTTTAAAGGTAACAAGGGTATCATTGATTCCAACAAAATTACAAGTGAGAATTACATGGTTAGTCGACAATTTCCTATTACTAGAATGCGCAGAATGCGCAAGGATGATTTTTCAAGGCGTTTAATGCGTGAAAATAATTTAACGGTTGATGATTTGATTTACCCGATGTTTATCATTGAAGGTGAAACTCAGCGTGAGGCCATTTCCTCAATGCCGAGTATCGAAAGATTAAGTTTAGATCTATTGGTAGAAGAAGTTAAAGAGTTGGCAATCTTAGGGATTCCCATGGTTGCTTTATTCCCTGTCCCAGATGCAAGCACGAAAACCTTACAAGCTGAAGAAGCTTATAATCCAAATGGTTTGATTCAAAGAGCAATTAGAGCAATCAAAGCAACGGTTCCAGAAATGGGGGTAATGAGTGATGTGGCACTTGATCCCTATACCACGCATGGTCAAGATGGAATAATAGATGAAGATGGTTATGTATTGAATGATGATACGATTGATGTCTTGATGCAACAAGCTTTATCCCATGCTGAAGCGGGTGTTGATGTAATTGGACCTTCGGATATGATGGATGGACGAATAATTGATATTCGTGAACATCTTGAAGAGTATGGTTATATTCATACTAAGATATTATCTTATGCAGCAAAATATGCTTCATCATATTATGGCCCTTTTCGTGATGCGGTTGGTTCGTCAACTAACCTTGGCAAAGCAGACAAGAAAACTTACCAAATGGATCCAGCCAATATTGATGAAGCGCTTCAAGAGGTTGCATTAGATATTGAGGAGGGCGCTGACATGGTGATGATAAAACCAGGTATTCCTTATTTAGATGTGGTTTCGAAAATCAAAACAACATTTCAAATGCCAACCTATGTTTATCACGTAAGTGGTGAGTATGCAATGCTAAAAGCGGCAGTTGAAAAAGATTGGATAGATGAAAAATCGGTGGTGTTTGAAACGCTATTGAGTTGTAAAAGGGCAGGGGCAGATGGGATTTTGACCTATTATGCAAAACCGGTTGCTAAGTGGTTAAAAGGGATTGAAGATTAATGGACGCCAGAGATTTATATGCAGTGGTGGGTGATCCAATTGGACACTCTAAATCTCCCTTGATTCATCGATTATTTGCTGAACAAACAGGGCAAGAGATGAATTATGAGGCAATACGGATAGATTTTGAAGAGGATGATTTTTGCTATGCGATAAAAACCTTAATCGCAAAAGGCTATAAGGGAATTAATATTACTGTTCCGTATAAACTTGATGCATTTGAACTGGCTGATAGATTAACAGAAAGGGCTGAGACTGCGCATGCTGTTAATACTTATATTTTTAACGAAGATGGTAGTATTTTAGGGGATAACACGGATGGCATTGGTCTAGTAAATGATATTGAACTAAATGGTAAGACTAAATTTAAGGGAAAAAAAGTATTAATCCTAGGAGCGGGAGGGGCAGCACAAGGTATTCTGTACCCTTTGTTAGAAAAACAACCCAGTTTAGTCCATATTGCAAATCGTACCCCTAAAAGGGCGAAAGTTTTAGCAGATAGGTTTGTATCCGACATTATTACAACTAGTGATTGGGAAACGATACCTGTTATTGCAGAAGGCTATGATGTCATTATTAATGGCACTTCTGCAAGTTTAGAGAATAAACTGATTCCTATTTCAGAAAAGCTTGTTGGTAAGCAAAGTCTAGTGTATGACATGATGTATGGTGATAAACCAACCATTTTTATGGATTGGGCAAAACAAGCAAATTCTAACTGTCAAACGATGGATGGA
>CAYUHO010000234.1:0-2179 GCA_964444445.1 uncultured Piscirickettsiaceae bacterium
AATCCATCTGGAGCGGGTTGGAGAGGGAGGTTAGGTGCTTTCTGTCCATAGGCAACAGTCAGGTTTTACACTAATAGAAATTGCGATTGCTATCTTGTTGATAGGTCTATTAAGTGTAGGAATTACGACGTTTTCTCGTGACAATTCCTCTTATAGTAAGATTAAGAAAACCATTTTAACGGCGAAGCAGGTAGAGTCTGTTTTGCATACCTACTTGTTAATTAATAAACACTTACCCTGTCCTGATAGTTTTTCATCGGCAGATGGTTTGGAAAATAGAGATGGAGATGGCTCCTGTTCAAGTCGAAAAGGTTATTTACCAACCGTAACACTTAATATTAATGCTCAAGATGCATGGCGTAATCCTTTCTTTTATCAAGTGAATGCTCGGGCGGAGCAAGCATCGAGAGTAACTAATATTTGCGAATCGGCAAGCGTATTTGGTAAGAGTGGTGTGCGAACAAAACCAGGTTCTTTTGGTCAGTGTTCGGATACGAAGCTTTATTACTGTAAAGATTGTAGTGATGCTTGCAATGCCAGTTGTGATTTTGTAGCAGATCCTAGAGCTGATGATGTGCCACCTTATTTCCATTTAAGTACACGTCCTTTTGGTGCAGAAGATAGTAATTCTAAAAATCTTTATATTCATTATCGTAGCGAGAATGAACCGAAAGAGAGGGTTATTAATGAAACGGCGGTTGCGGTTGTTATTTCTTTTGGTAATAATGGCACTCAAACTTGGCATAGTTTGTTGAACAATGGTGGTGTTTGTTCTGCAACTGAAATCACCAATAGTTCAGAGTTTGAAAACTGTGATGGTGATGTTGATTTTATGGTTTCTGAAAATAAACCAGCAGAAGATCATCTCGATAATAATGTTATTGATGATTATGTGGTTTGGCTTGATTTATACGAGATTAAAAGAGAAGCGGCAAAGAGAGGTTTTTTTGAATGAGAAAAGAACGAGTTTTTAAAAAAAATTACCAGGGGGGGCAGGCAGGTTTTTCCTTGGTTGAGATTGCTATTGTGATGGTGATTATTGGTTTATTAACGGTTGGTGGATTGAATGTTGTTAAGCTTAAGCGAGAACAAGCTCTTTATGCTTCAAGCGATTCAGCTTTGGAACAGGTAAAAGAAGCGATGCTGGCTTTTGTGGTTATTAATGGTCATATGCCCTGTCCAGATACGAATAATGATGGAGATGAAGATCGTGGATCCCGTGAATGTTCAGCCATCACTGGGCAAGTTCCTTATGTAACCTTAGGTTTGACTGTTAAAAATGTAAAAGATGGGTGGGGTAATTTTATTCAGTATTCAACAAATACTTCTGTTAATGTTTTACCAAGTGTTATTGATGGGAATAATAGCGCAAGTTATTTTGATTATGATAGTGAACCTACCGCATTAACTTTTGATTTAGAAACCCCACCAACGGTTCTTTATCCAGCTAGTAATAATTTAGATATTGATGATGGAGCTGGCGTAACATCTGCATCAAATCAATCCATTGTTTTGGTCGCTTACAACAGTAATGGTATCGCGACATTTTCGAATTGTGCAACGTTAATCGTTAATGAAAGAGAGAATTGTGATGGTGATGCCAATTTTGTGCAAGCAGATTTGGTAACGGGAAATAGCGGTAACTTTTTTGATGATAAATTGATTTCAATTTCACCTAACGAGATTAGATCGGCAATTCTTAAAAATAATCCCAGTTCAATTTAGTAGGTTTAAACAGTGTCTAATGTATTAATTGTCGATGATGATGCTGCCCTACGAGGCATGCTATCCATGTCTTTGCAAGGTGAAGGCTATCAAGTGGCTGAGGTAAATTCAGCAGATAACGCAATATCATTCTTAAAAAAACATAAGGATTGCTTTTTGGTCGTGCTAGATATGGGAATGCCGCCCAACGAACATTTACCGACGGAAGGGGTTAATGTTTTAGATTGGATTAATCAATACACGTTGGATATAAAAACAGTCGTATTAACTGGGCAGGAAGCCGATGCGACATCTTATCAAGCAATTTTACACGGAGCATTTGATTTTTTAGAAAAACCAATAGAGTTTTCAGTATTGCTAAATGCATTAAGGCGTGCGGAGCTGTTTAATAAACAAACCTTAAAAATAGAAAAAGAAGAAAAAATTCGTAAAATTGAGATTGAAGTTGCGATTG
>CAYUHO010000235.1:0-2151 GCA_964444445.1 uncultured Piscirickettsiaceae bacterium
CTCAAAAAAACATATCAATTATTTGTTAGTTTTTGGGGTTATTCAGGTTGGACTATTCTAGCATGTAAGTAGGATAGGTTTTTATTTAATCTTAATTCTTGGATGAGCCCAGTTCTATAGGGTTTATGGGTATAAAAAAACCTAGACTAGCTAGGTTTTTAATCATTTTTGGCTGGTTAACTTTAAGCTTTCGTTGAGCGGGAAGCTTGTTTACGTCCTGTTTCAGTTAGCACTTTCTTACGAAGGCGAACATTGTCAGGTGTTACTTCAACTAATTCATCATCATCGATAAACTCAAGTGCTTGTTCTAGTGAGAAACGAATAGGCGGTGTTAGAACCTGTGCTTCATCTGTTCCTGATGCACGCATGTTGGTTAACTGCTTACCTTTAAGAGGGTTAACCGTTAAGTCGTTTGCTCTTGAATGAAGACCAATGACTTGTCCTTCATAAACTTCTTCACCGTGTCCAAGGTATAAGCGTCCACGTTCTTGCAGATTGAATAATGCAAACGTCAGCGCTTTACCTTGACCATTTGAGATAAGGACACCGTTTTGACGCTCACCTAAAGTACCGTCAAACTTTTCACCATAGTGTGAGAAGCTTGAGAAGATTAATCCGTTCCCTTGTGTTGCAGTCATGAATTCGGTTCTGAATCCAATTAGCCCACGAGATGGGATTACAAAGTCAATTCTGACACGACCATGTCCGTCTGGAACCATATCTTCCATGATGGCTTTACGCATGCCTAGTTTTTCCATTATGGTTCCTTGAGAATCTTCTGGGACATCAACGGTTAGGTTTTCGTAAGGCTCTTGCATAATACCATCAATTTCACGAAAGATTACTTCTGGACGAGAAATTCCCATTTCAAATCCTTCACGACGCATGGTTTCGATTAAGACTGAAAGGTGAAGTTCACCTCGACCAGAAACACGAAACTTATTTGCATCTTCGGTATCTTCAACGCGAAGTGCTACGTTTGTAATTAATTCTTTGTCTAGACGTTCACGAATTTGACGTGATGTTAATAATTTTCCTTCTTTACCAACAAAAGGAGAGTTGTTAACTTGGAATGTCATGCTAACAGTTGGTTCATCAATAGATAGTTTCGGTAGGGCTTCTACATTGTCTGGATCACAGATTGTATCTGAAATAAACAGTGGGTCAAAGCCAGAAAATGCGATGATATCACCTGCATTGGCTTCATCAGTGTTGATTCTTTCAAGTCCTAGGTAACCGAATATTTCGCCCATTTTACCGCTGCGAACTTTACCTTCGGTATCTATGATTTTAACTGGCATGTTGACTTTTGCCGTACCTTGCTTGATACGACCAGTTCCAATGATTCCTTTGTAGTTGTCATAGTCTAAAGAGATAACTTGCATTTGGAAAGGCGCTTGCATATCAACCTGAGGTGCACTTACCGTTTCAGTAATAGTTTCAAATATACATTGCATATCGCCATCACGAACCTCTTCATCCATGCCAGCAAAACCATTTAGTCCAGATGCATAAATAACTTGGAAGTCCATTTGCTCATCATCTGCGCCTAAACGGTCGAATAAATCAAATGTTTGGTCAAGTACCCAGTCAGGCCTTGCGCCAGGGCGGTCAATCTTGTTGATAACAACAATCGGTCTTAGTCCTTGTTGTAAGGCTTTTTCTGTTACAAAACGGGTTTGAGGCATTGGTCCTTCAACGGCGTCAACCAATAGTAATACGGAATCTACCATCGATAAAATACGTTCAACTTCACCACCAAAGTCAGCGTGTCCTGGGGTGTCAACGATGTTGATGCGGTAGTCATTCCAGTTAACAGCTGTGTTTTTTGAGAGGATTGTAATACCACGTTCTTTTTCAAGATCGTTAGAGTCCATCATTCGTTCACCAGCATCTTTTCGGACGTTGTCCAGCGTACCAGATTGTTTTAAAAGTTGATCAACAAGGGTGGTTTTACCGTGGTCAACGTGGGCAATAATCGCAATGTTACGAATATGATCTGCATTCATAATAACAGTCTCTAAAATTTGAAAAGAGCGTATTATACTGGATAGTACTTGATTAGGTAAGTATTTTAATTATTTGAGTTTTTAGAAGATTTTGGCGATTTTTTTAAAAATCACCAAGGGGGGTTATCCGCAATCATTGTTT
>CAYUHO010000236.1:0-2139 GCA_964444445.1 uncultured Piscirickettsiaceae bacterium
CCTAAATAAACCCTATGGTTTTTAAAAGACTTTTTCTATTTTAAACACAAATTTAAGTGCTTTACCAGCTAAGGGATGATTAAAGTCAACTTGTACAGTCTCTTCAAATATTTCATAGATGGTTCCGAGTACCTCTTCACCTGTTGGTGAATGAAATGTCACCACATTTCCCTTGCTTAACTTCATGTCACTTGGAAAGTCAGTTTTATTCATGGTTTGAATGTTTTCTTGATTTGCCAAGCCATATGCTTGTTCTGGTATAAGATTGAATTTAGCGGAAGTCCCTTCTTCCAGTCCAATAAACAAATCATCAAGATTTTTAATGAATTGCCCATCCCCAAGGGTTAATCTTAATCGCTCATTTGGTTCAGTTTCATCGACGAGTGTCCCATCGATTAATGAAAGGTGAAAACTAATTTCAATTTCTGAATTTTCTGCAACCCTTGCTAATGGGGAAACCGTTCGGCTCTCATTTTTTTCCATTGTAAATTACGGTCCTATTTCTTCCGGCTTTTTTAGCTTTATACAAGGCTTCATCCGCTGATTTCAAAACCTCTTCTGGCTTTTTATGTTGTTTTGATTTTTCAGCCAAACCAAAACTGACGGTTATTTTTGGTTTGGTTTTTTTCTTACCCGTATCAATAAAGTCCAATTTAACGGCTTCAATATTCTTACGTACGGTTTCGAGAGCATGCTCAACCTCCTCGGCAGACTTTCTGGCAAATACAATCGTAAATTCTTCACCCCCAAAGCGATACACCTTTCCGACTGAAATCTTACTTAATTCATTGGCAACAATAATCAACACTTTATCACCAACATCGTGCCCGTAGGTATCGTTGAACTTTTTAAAGTGATCAATATCCATCATCGAAACGGCATATTTTCTGCCCAGTGCCAGAAAACTTTCTAATAATGCTCTTCTTGAAGGCACACCTGTCAGTTGATCTGTGTAAGCTATTTTGTGAGAATCAAAAATAATCGCAATCAAAATCAACAGCGCTGAAACAGAAGATAACCACGCGAGAACATAAGGCTGGTGCATTTGATTAATTGCAACCGTTAATAAAATTAGAATAAAAACAATCGCTCTATCAATGACACTAATGGTATCTAAATAGGCATTTCTAAAAACAATTACTAACCATCCTAAAATCAGAGCAACTACAACCAATGTGGGCATGTTAATAAACTCAATTTGAGCGCCTGTATTTAATTTTTCGATCAGCTGAACCGGGAGACTATCCATCACGAAGTAGATGAGCGCTAACTGCAAAAAAAACAGTAATGAAATAAAGAGATTATAAAGCGAAGCATTGATACCCTTATCAGGTAACCAACTCCATAAAATTAAATTGATTGGCAGCAACAAAGGAAGAATAGCCAGCAACATAGCGGCAGAAACACTCATTGCATCAGTTGCGGGCATATAATAACTGCTGGCTATATTTAGGATTGCAACAAACGTCATTAAGAGAATCGGTAAAAACCGATTCATGTAAATACTAATAAAAGTACCAAAGACAATAATTAAATAGGGTAAATAATTTATTAATGAAAGAACATTAGCGGACCAGCTAGAGAGACTAAATAGCTGCCAAATAGCAACAAGACTTAAGCCTAATAACCAAATATAATGTTTTACATTTGTCATGAACGACTAATTAGGGCCAAAAATTGAAAACGATTCTTTAGGTTTAATCGTGCAAACAACCTTCCATTGAAGGGAAAAGTCACAATTTTCCATGACACATTGATCATGATGCAACCCCATCTCACCTTTTTTATAAGCATTTTTAGTGATTACATCAAAGCCAATCGGACAGACCTCCCATGCTTTATCTTTTAAACTCATGGTATCCAGTGAGATAGGAGGTTCAGTACTATACTGAGTGAGTAGATAGCTTTTTTCTGCTATTTTTTTGGATTCTACTGAACTACAAGAAAACAATAAAAACACACTTGAAACAACCGTTAATATCTTTAAAAATGACAAGCTATAAAACCTCTTCAGTAAGGAGAAACAAACCCACTTGCATTAACCTCTTCCGTTTTTTTAGTCTCATCTCATTTTAATGCATTATTGCTTTAAGGAGACACTTAACAACTGATTAAAATTCTGGCAACGCCAAGTTTTCA
>CAYUHO010000237.1:0-2126 GCA_964444445.1 uncultured Piscirickettsiaceae bacterium
ACACCAATATTCAACAACAAAAACCACTATTTGTAAAAGGTGAAATATCTTATAATACTCCGATTACAAAGTTTACTGAGAAAACCATGACATCAAGAAAAATACTGATTACAAGTGCCCTTCCTTATGCAAACGGCCCGATCCATTTAGGCCACTTAGTTGAATACATTCAAACTGACATTTGGGCTAGATTTCAGCGACTTCAAGGCAATGAATGTCACTATGTCTGTGCCGATGATGCTCATGGTACGCCAATCATGCTTCGAGCAGAAGCGGAAGGAATTAAGCCAGAAGAGTTAATTGCTCGCGTATCGCAAGAACACCAACAAGATTTTGCGGGTTTTAACATCGGCTTTGACTATTATCACTCCACCCATTCTGATGAAAATAAAGAATTCTCCGCTTACATCTACAATCAACTTAATGACAAAGGGCACATTTCACGTAAAACGATTAGTCAATTCTATGATACTGAAAAAGAAATGTTTCTATCTGACCGTTTCGTCAAGGGAACCTGCCCGAAGTGTAAGGTCGATGATCAATACGGCGACAACTGCGAAGCCTGCGGTGCAACCTACGCACCGACAGATTTAATCAACCCAAAATCTGCCGTTTCTGGCTCCACACCAGTTGAAAAAGATTCTGAACACTTGTTTTTTGAACTCTCTAATTTTGAAGAGATGCTAAAAAAGTGGACGATGGATGGACATTTACAAAGCCAAGTTTCCAATAAGCTACAAGAATGGTTTGAAACGGGTTTACGTGGCTGGGATATTTCACGTGATGCGCCCTATTTTGGTTTTGAAATTCCAGGAGAAACCAATAAATTCTTCTATGTTTGGCTAGATGCCCCTGTTGGTTACATGGCAAGTTTTAAAGCCTACTGCAATAAAAATAAGCTCAACTTTGATGAATTCTGGTCAAAGGATTCAACCGCTGAACTTTATCACTTTATTGGTAAAGATATTATCTACTTCCACTCTCTTTTCTGGCCTGCAATGCTTGATGGAGCAGGCTTTAGAAAACCAAATGCTATTTTTGCACATGGATTCTTGACTGTTGATGGGCAAAAAATGTCCAAGTCTCGTGGCACATTTGTCATGGCAAAGAGTTATTTAGAACACTTAAACCCTGAATACTTACGCTACTACTTCGCAACCAAACTAAACAGTAAAATTGATGATCTCGATTTAAATTTAGAAGACTTTGTACAAAGAGTAAACTCCGATTTAGTTGGAAAAGTAGTCAACATTGCCAGTCGCTGTGCAGGTTTTGTAAAGAAAAAATTTGATGGAAAACTTGCGCAAAACTGGTCAACTGAAGCAACAGAGCTTTACCAGTCAATCATTGCAGAAACCGACAGTATAGCAGACCTATACGAAAAAAGAGAATTTGCACATGCAATGCGTGAAATTATGGCACTAGCAGACAAAGCAAATGAATATATCGACGAAACTGCACCTTGGGTACTTGCCAAAGAAGAAGGTAAAGAAATAGAGCTTCATGAATCGGTGAGTGTTGGAATCAACCTATTTAGAGTGCTAATATCGTTGCTTTCGCCAGTATTACCCGTTACAGCAGAAAAGGCACGTGAGTTCTTACAGGTTAATCCATACCAATGGAATGACATTCAAACGCCAATAATGGGACATAAGATTACCAAGTTTAAACCGCTAATGACGCGTGTTGAAATGGTTGCTGTCGAAAAAATGATTGAAGACTCAAAAACAGATGCAAAATCCGCGATGCCAACACAAGCAAACACGAAAGAAAAACAAACAAATATCGAACCAATAGCGGACGAAATTAGCTTTGAAGACTTTGCAAAAGTAGATTTTAGAATTGCCAAAATCGTCAATGCCGAACATATTCCAAAAGCCAATAAACTACTTAAATTAACACTGGATATTGGTATTGGCAAAAAACAAGTCTTTGCTGGTATTAAATCTGCCTATCAACCAGAAGATCTTATTGGAAGATTAACCGTCATGGTCGCCAACCTAGCGCCACGTAAAATGAGCTTTGGAATGTCAGAAGGAATGGTGCTCGCTGCTGGACCAGGTGGAAAAGATTTATTCCTACTAAACCCTGATGAAGGTGCGATACCAGGAATGCGGGTTAAATAA
>CAYUHO010000238.1:0-2077 GCA_964444445.1 uncultured Piscirickettsiaceae bacterium
GGAAAGTTACAGGTATTTCTTTGGGTAAAACTAAAAAAATACGGCTGTTCTGCAATCTCATGATTTTTTATTTTTTTAGAAATTAAAAAGGAAATATTATGAACAATAAATTAATTGTTGGTTTATTCGTAGTTGCAGGTTTATTTAGTTCGGCAGCATCAGCTTGGACTGTTGACTCTAATAGAGATTTTTATGATGGTGCAAACTATTCTATGAACGAAGATCGTGACTATTTATTAGCAACTCAATATGGTGGCTCTTATTCATCATACAACATGGGAATGTTTATAAAATTTGACCTCTCGGGAATTACAGACACTTCTGTGGATCAAGTATTTTTAACTTTGGAAAGTATTACAAGCTCAATGAGAGAAGGTCCAACTGACATTGCTGTATATAATATGGCAGTTGATGTTGGAACAGCGGGTGAGAATGATGCAGTTGGTCAAATGATTGGTTCAGCAATTGATACCGTTCGCGTTGATAGTCATGGACAATACCAGTGGGACATTACAACTCTTGTAAATGGTTGGCTTGATGGTAGTATTACTAACAACGGTATTGGACTAGCTGGCGTAGTTTATGGTAATGGTTCCTTTGATACTGTTGCTTTTGCTTCTAGCAGAAATACAGATTACGATGGTCCTTATATTTCAGCAGTACCAGAACCAAGTGTACTAGCTTTAATGTTCGGTGGTTTAGGTCTTGTTGGTCTTATGGCTTACCGTTCTAAAAAAGAAGTCGCTTAATCCCTATAAAGCTTTTACAAAACCCACTTTAACGTGGGTTTTGTAAACTTTATTAAGAATAGAGGTTTCTAAAAATGAAAATTCATACAAAAATTATTGGTATTATTTTTTCAGCACTGATTGCTTTCAATGCTAATGCTGATACAGCAAATGCTTCAACTGATTTTTATCACTTCAATCCTTATGGTTTTTTTGATGATAGAACAGATAATGAACGCTTACTCATAAGCAACTATGGTATTGACACTGGTGGAACAGACAATAACTTCTCAAGTTATGGTTTCTTGATGTTTGACCTGTCTTCTTTTTCAACTGACTATGTTTCTTCAGCTAGCTTAACTTTAGAAAAGTTTTCTCATGGTAGCCATGAACAAGCTTCAGATGCTAACCCTTTAGCTGTTCATGTTAGTAACATGGGTTTAGATGTATCGGGAAGCTCATCTAGTGCTGACTTAATTAACTCCATTGGTGCGATTCAGTCAACCACCATGATTGGTGATGATAGAACTTATAGCTGGGATATTACTGACTTAGTAAACGGCTGGCTAAATGGTACAATCGCTAATAATGGCATTGCTTTAACCGCCACCCCAGTTAATAGTACAGCAAATGGAATAAATGCATACTTTGCATCTAGCTCAAATGTTGATTATGCTACACCTTTAATTGTTGCTATTGCAGCAGTGCCTGAACCATCGGTTCTTGGTTTAATGCTTGGTGGGTTAGGTTTAGTTGGTATGGTTGCTTACCGTACTCGTAAAGTTCAAGCTTAACCTTTAGGATAAGCTTTATCCAAATAAAAAGGCATCTTATGATGCCTTTTTTATCCTTACTAAGATTTATCTATACTCGCCTTCTCGCTTTTAAAAACATGAATAAATTAATAAACTATCTTACTAATATGATATTTTTTTTGTTCACCAGATGGTAGTTTAACGATTATTTCATCTTCCAATTCTTTCCCTAACAACGATTTTGCCACTGGCGTGTACATTGAAATTTCACCTTGTTCTGGTCTAGATTCAATCATTCCTACAATTCGGTACGTTAAATTTTCATCCGTTTCCATATCCTCAAGGGTCACCCATGCTCCAAAAAATACTTTATCTCTAATTTTTGGTTTATCCAATACAACATGAATATCTTTCAGATGCTTTTCTAAATAACGAATTTTCCGATCGAGTTCTCGTATTTCTTTCTTGCGATATATGTATTCTGCATTTTCACTACGATCACCTTCAGCTGCCGCAATACTAATTGCTTTAACAATCGCTGGACGGTTAACAAACCAAAGTTGCTTAAGTTCGGCAGTTATTCTTCGATAACCT
>CAYUHO010000239.1:0-2069 GCA_964444445.1 uncultured Piscirickettsiaceae bacterium
CACAGGTATTAATTTTTATAAAGGGTCGTTCTATGTGTGGAATTGTTGGTGGTGTTGCTGAGCGAAATTTAATTCCTATTTTATTGGAAGGATTAAGACGTTTAGAATATAGAGGATATGATTCTGCTGGGATTGCAGTCTTAAATGGTGAAAATGCTATTGAGAGGGTTCGATCAATAGGAAAAATCAAAAATCTTGAAGATAAAATTAAAGCAACACCTTTAGGTGGAACGTTAGGGATTGCACATACCCGTTGGGCGACTCATGGCGTACCAGCAGAGAATAATGCACATCCTCACATTTGTAATAATCAAGTTGCAGTTGTACACAATGGTATTATTGAAAACTATCAAGCACTTAAAAACACACAGTTAGATCAGGGTTATACTTTTACTTCAGAAACTGATACTGAGGTAATTGCCCATGCCGTCTTTGCAGAGCTTCAAAAAACGCCTGACTTATTTGTTGCCGTTCAAAATACGTTAAATTTATTGGAAGGGGCTTATTCTTTAGGAATTATCTCCCCTAGTAATCCTGATGAATTAATCACCGCTAGACAAGGTAGTCCTTTAGTCATTGGGGTCGGAATTGGAGAATATTTTATTGCATCAGATGTCTCTGCTCTCTTACCCGTTACGCAAGAGTTTATGTTTTTAGAAGATGGCGATATTGCTAAAATAACACGTTCAGAAGTGATTATTTTAGATAAAAACGGAAATGAAGTTAAGCGAGAGGTTAAAAAATCTGGACTTTCTGCTAGTTCAGTTGAGTTGGGCAACCATCGCCATTATATGCACAAAGAGATATTTGAACAACCGCAATCTGTAAGAGATACGTTAGAAAATAGAATTGTTAAAAACCAAATGTTAGTCTCTGCATTTGGTCATCAGGCAGAAGACGTTTTTAAAGAGATAAAACAAGTTCAAATTATAGCTTGTGGAACAAGCTTTCATGCAGGAATGGTTGCTAAATATTGGTTTGAAGATATTATAAAAATGCCTTGTCAAGTAGAAGTCGCTTCAGAATACCGTTATCGCAATCCTGTTATTCAAAACAATACGCTTTTTGTAACGATTAGTCAATCAGGAGAAACTGCTGATACGCTTGCTGCCTTAAAAAAAGTTAATCAGTATAATGAGCAAAATATAACCTTAAACCTTCCAACATTATCAATTTGTAATGTTGCAGAATCAAGTTTAACACGGGAGTCGGATTTGATGTTTTTAACCCATGCAGGTCCTGAAATAGGTGTTGCTTCAACCAAGGCATTTACAACACAACTGGTTTCTTTAGCTTTATTGGTGGTTGCCATAGGGAAAGTACAAAAAACGCTAAAAGACGAACAAGAACAACAAATTATGAAGGGGCTACAAAGTCTTCCTAGCCTGATTCAGTCTGCTCTTACACATGAAGATACAATAAAAGAGATCGCAAAAGGGTTTGCGGATAAACATAATGCACTTTTCTTAGGCAGAGGTACAATGTATCCGATTGCAATGGAGGGTGCGTTAAAGCTAAAAGAAATTAGCTATATTCATGCAGAAGCCTATCCCGCAGGTGAGCTAAAGCATGGACCTCTAGCATTAATTGATGAGGATATACCTGTCATTGCCATTGCGCCACTTGATGATATGTTAGAAAAATTAAAGTCGAATCTGAAAGAAGTAAATGCTAGGGGCGGAAAAATGATTGTATTTGAAGAGGAAGGCTCAAATTTACAATCAGAGAATAATGTTCAAGTTATCAAAATAACAACAAATGTAGGCAGAATAACAGCCCCAATCACCTTCAATATAGTATTGCAGTTATTAAGTTATTATGCCGCCCTTATTAAGGGAACGGATGTAGATCAGCCGCGAAATTTAGCTAAGTCAGTGACAGTTGAGTAGTTGTAATTACTCTGTCTTAAAGAGTAAATGAATTTTTAGTGATTTGCATGATTCGATGAACAAAATTATAGAAAAATAGAGAAGGAAGATAGGTGAAGATAGCGGTAGCAGGAACTGTGGAAAAAGGGGCCTGTAAATAATTCTGTGTAAACGCCCATAATTTACAATACCCTAAAAAGG
>CAYUHO010000240.1:0-2063 GCA_964444445.1 uncultured Piscirickettsiaceae bacterium
AATCCAAATATTCCGATTTCTCTACGCCTATATCAAAATCTGTAATTAATTAATTAATTCTTTAATATACCTGCATGATGGTTTGCACTTGAATATTCATAATCAACCGCCCTTTCCACCATTCCTGCTTTAACAGGATTGTTTTCAACATATCTGAATGCGTAAAAAGTATATTGTTCATCAAGCGGTGCTGAAAAATATCGACCTTGCCATAATAAGCCAGTCCAATCCTTTTTCTTATTGATATATTGTGAATAACGCATATGAAGAGGTTTTAATACTTTCTGTAAACCATCTTCTGTTGATGGTTTTAAGATTAGATGAATATGATTTGTCATCAGGCAATAGGCTAGAACAGAGACTTTATGTTTTTCAGTATATTGTTTCAAAATCTCAAGATAAAAGTCTTTATCTTCATCACAAAAAAACACATCCTGCTTCCTATTACCTCTTTGGGTAATATGATGTGGAATATCAGCAAATACGATTCTTGGTTGTCTAGGCATGAATTGGATTATACACTAAAAAACGGGGAATTAAAGGGTATAGCGTCCCCTTTACCTTAATAAGCATTTACCAAGCGAATGATAATGATAACAGATAAAAACTTTCATATAACATATATTAATCACAACCCATTGAAAGCCATAAGTTTCCAATCTGCCTCTGCCAATCAGCTATAATATCCCGCAATATAATTCAAACCAAGGAACATAACAAATGCAACTTTCAGAACTAACTGCAATCTCCCCTATTGATGGTCGATATGGCGCTAGATTGGGCGATTTAAAAGAAATTTTTAGTGAGTTTGGTTTAATCAAAAATCGTGTAAAGGTTGAGGTTTCTTGGTTGCGCATGTTGGCGAATCACCCTGGCGTGCCTGAAGTGCCTAAGTTGAGTACGGAAGCTGAAAACCACTTAATGAAGTTGGTTGATGAGTTCTCTTTGGAAATGGCGCAACGCGTTAAGGACATTGAGGCGACGACTAACCATGATGTTAAGGCGGTTGAGTATTTAATTAAAGAGCATTTTGAAGCAAATGATGAGCTGAATGCGATTAATGAGTTTGTGCATTTTGCGTGTACTTCGGAAGATATTAATAATTTGGCTTATGCGTTGATGCTGAAGGATGCGAGAACGGAATCTGTTGTGCCTAAGATGCAGGCGTTGATTGACCAGATTGCAGGCATGGCGACTGCTATGGCGGATATTCCGATGATGTCTCGTACCCATGGTCAACCTGCTTCGCCGACTACGGCGGGTAAGGAATTTGCGAATGTGGCTTATCGTTTACAACGCCAAGTTAAGCAGTTAATGAATGTACAAATTATGGGTAAAATTAATGGTGCGACAGGTAATTATAATGCTCACCTTGCCGCCTACCCTGCGATTAATTGGTATGAGTTAACGGAACAGTTTGTACAAAGTCTTGGACTGGCTTGGAACCCTTATACCATTCAAATTGAACCACATGATTACATTGCGGAATATTTCCACGCGATGCAACGTTTTAACACAATTTTAATTGATTTTGACCGTGATGTTTGGAGCTATATTTCGATTGGTTTCTTCAAGCAAAAAACCGTTGCAGGCGAGATTGGTTCTTCTACCATGCCACATAAGGTTAACCCGATTGATTTTGAAAATTCAGAAGGTAACCTTGGAATTGCGAATGCAATTTTTGACCACTTAGGGCAAAAATTACCAATTTCAAGATGGCAACGTGATTTAACCGATTCGACTGTTTTACGTAATCTTGGTGTGGGTGTTGGGCATTCAATGATTTCTTATGCAGCAACCATGAAAGGTTTAACTAAGTTAGAAGTTAATGCGCAAGCAATGGCGGATGATTTAAATGGTAACTGGGAAGTGCTGGCAGAAGCAATTCAAACTGTGATGCGTCGTTATGCGATTGAACAGCCTTATGAAAAGTTAAAAGAATTAACCCGTGGTCGTCGTGTAAATCAACAGATAATGCAAGATTTTGTTGATGGGCTTGATTTACCAGATGAAGCAAAACAAAGCTTAAGAGAAATGACGCCTGCTAGTTATATTGGTAACGC
>CAYUHO010000241.1:0-2049 GCA_964444445.1 uncultured Piscirickettsiaceae bacterium
CATTTTAGCCAGTAAAAAATAATTGGCGGTTGTTAAGTGTTTCCTTAAATAAACAGAATGAGACTTTTGCACCCTAAAGGGTATAAACACGAGATTATTTACGGATTAAAATGGCTATAATTTCGCATCTTTCAGCCAAAAAAACGCTCAATAGCTGGCTATTAAGCTTATTTTTTGACTAAAACCTGCAAAATTCTATCTCATTTTACTCTCGCAACTAACTCGTGCAAAGGTCTCAGAATAAAAGACTATGAATAATACAAATAGACATTACACTTGGCAATGCATTTACCAATTGGTTTTACGCCATAAAAAACGCTTAATTCAGGCAAACATTATTGCTTTTTTTGCAATGTTAGCGACCGTTCCACTGCCTTTGTTGTTGCCCTTGTTGGTTGATGAGGTATTGTTGAATCAGCCAGGAAAAGTACTGGCCTTAATTGATTTAGCTGTTCCCGAAGCTTGGCAGACTGCCTTGGGTTATATTGCAATTGTGAGCTTAGTGACGATTATTTTACGTATTGTCGGTGTGGGTTTGGGGGTTTGGCAGGTTCAGCAGTTTACGATGATTTCTAAACAGGTCACCCATGGTATTCGAGTTGATTTGTTGGCTAGGATTAAGAATGTTTCAATGTGTCGTTATGAAAAAATGGGTACGGGCAGTGTGACGGCAACCATGGTGAATGATGTGAACACCATTGATAGCTTTTTGGGTACAACGGTTAGTAAAGCCGTGATTGCGATCATTAGTTTAATTGGGGTGAGTGTTGTTTTGCTTTGGTTGCATTGGCAGTTAGCCTTATTTATTTTGTTACTGAACCCTGTGGTGGTGTTTTTTACCGTTAAAATGGGGCAAAAAGTTCGCACTTTAAAAAGGGATGAAAACACTGCCGTTGATGCATTTCAGCAATCACTTACTGAGACCCTAGATGCACTTCAGCAGGTTAGAACTTCTAGCCAAGAAAATCGTTTTTTTGGTTATATTCAACAGAAATCTGCAGACATTAAAACGCATTCAGAAGCTTTTACTTGGAAGTCAGATGCGGCGAGCCGCTTATCGTTTCTAATTTTTTTAATTGGCTTTGATGTTTTTCGTGGTGTCGCCATGATGATGGTGGTTTTCTCTGATTTAAGCATTGGAGAAATGATGGCTGTGCTGGGCTATCTTTGGTTTATGATGGGGCCAATTCAAGAAATTTTGGCAATTCAATACAGTTACAGCGCTGGCTCAGGTGCATTGGAACGGATTAATAAAGTATTAGATTTAGAGCAAGAACCAATTTATTCTTTAACTGGTAAAAATCCGTTCGAAGATGAAAACGTTAAGTTGCAAGTTAAAAATTTATTCTTTACCTATCCAAATAAAGAAAAGCCTGTGTTAAACAACCTATCTTTTGATATGAAAGCAGGAGAGAAATTAGCATTTGTGGGTGCCAGTGGGGGAGGAAAAACGACCCTAGTCCAAATGTTATTAGGCTTTTATCAAGCTGATTCGGGGACAATTTTATATAACGATAAACCGATTGAGGAAATCGGTCAGGCACTTGTTAGAAAACATGTTGCGACGGTGTTACAGTATCCTGTTATGTTCCATCAATCCATTCGTTTTAATCTAACGATGGGTGAAGACTTAACTGATGGGCAGTTATGGAAAGCTCTGGATATGGCACAGTTAACGACAGCAATTAAAGCCTTAGATGAGCAATTAGATTCTGTGGTTGGTAGAAATGGTATCAAGCTTTCTGGCGGGCAAAGGCAACGCTTAGCGATTGCGAGAATGATTCTCCAAGACCCTAAAGTGGTCATAATGGATGAAGCCACTTCGGCATTGGATATGGAAACGGAAAGAAAATTCTATGAAGATTTAGAACCCTTCTTAAAACAGCGAACCACGCTAATTGTTGCACATAGATTAAGTTCAATTAAACAAGCAGATAGAATCCTCGTATTTGAAGATGGACATATTGTTGAGTCGGGAAGTCATGATGACTTGTTACAGGCAGGCGGAACTTATCAACGTTTGTATAAATAGTATTTAGGCTAATTATT
>CAYUHO010000242.1:0-2048 GCA_964444445.1 uncultured Piscirickettsiaceae bacterium
GGGGGGGTAAGGAATTACCCAAAATACAATCGAAAGATTTGAGAATTAACGCGTTAAATGTTTTTTCCAGTACATAAGCGCCAAAGAAGCGGTTTCGGAATCATCGCTTTCAAGTACTTTTTTCATCCAAAAACGAGCAGAAGTTAAGTTTTTTGTAACGCCATGTCCATTTCCATAAATGACACCAAGGTTATATTGAGCTTTAACATCACCTTGCTCTGCTGCTTTTTTAAACCAGTAGATGGCTTTCTGATAATCAAGCATCACCCCCTGACCACTGTCATACATAATCGCAAGGTTATACTGAGCTTGAACAACGCCCTGCTCTGCTGCTTTCTGATACCAATAAACGGCTTTTTTGTCATCCCTTAAAACCCCTTCACCAAAGGAGTACATGCTGCCAATATTAAACTGTGCCTGTGCAATTCCTCGCTCTGCAGCCCTTTGATACCAATACAGTGCTTTTGAGGTATCCTTAATGATGCCTTGTCCAAGATACAACATATATGCAAAATTAAACTGTGCTAAAGCGTGACCATTCTCTGCAGACTTTTGATACCAATAAGCTGATTGCTGATAATCTCGTGGAATTTCTTCTCCCGTTTCAAACATCACCCCAAGCTTATATTGAGGTTTGTTATAACCCTGTTTAGCAGACTTCAAATACCAATAAACAGCCTCATCAACATTTCGTTCAACCCCTTGACCATTTTCATACATTCTTGCCAAATTAAACTGTGCAACTGCATGCCCTTGCTTAGCAGCTTTTTCAAACCAGTTTATCGCCTGACTATAATCTTTATAAGTTCCCTTGCCATTAAGATACATCAAAGCAAGGTTATTTTGAGCCTGTGCCACGTTTTGATCAGCCGCTTTTTGATACCAAAAAACCGCTTTTTCATTATCTCTTATAACCCCTTGGCCCTTTTCATACCGGTGACCAAGGTTATTCTGCGATGAGGCGTGACTTTGTTCTGCTGCCTTGGAATACCAATAAACCGAAAGTTCATAGTCAACATTACCCCACTTTTCATCCGCATACAAAACACCAAGATTAGATTGGGCTTGAATTAAATCTTGCTCAGCAGCTTTTTTGTACCAATAAACCGCTTCTATAAAACTTTTAGCCACACCTTGACCATACTCATACATCACTGCGATGTTATATTGCGCAACCGCATCACCCTCTTCTGCCAGAGGCTCCCAGTAATCAAATGCCGATGCAAAGTCTTGCTTATCATAGGCATCAACGCCATCTTCAAAATCAGCATAGCTTAAGGTCGAAAAGCCTAAACCCACAAACAGCGTGCTAAGAAGTAAGTTTTTCAAAAAATCTTGCATAAAAAAATCTCATTTAAGAATCATTAACAGTGATTATACCTGAATCCGTTTTAGGTTAGGAGTTGAATATAAAACCCGAATCCTCCGATAGGATTTGCCCCCCATGGTGATTTTTATCTAAAACATTCAAATTAATAAACCAAAAACCAAACGTTTTTGATAAAGTACTCTCAAAATTAAATAAAAGGAATTCAAAATGGCACAATTCGTATACACCATGAACGGCGTAGGCAAAGTCGTCCCACCTTCCAAGTACCTTCTAAAGGATATTTATCTTTCTTTTTTTCCAGGTGCAAAAATTGGGGTACTTGGTTTAAATGGTTCGGGTAAATCCACTCTGCTTAAAATTATGGCTGGGCTTGATACTGATATTATTGGTGAAGCACGCCCACAAGCTGGGATTAAAATTGGCTATTTAGCTCAAGAACCACAACTAGATGAGAGCCTAGATGTTCGTGGTAATATTGAACTAGCAGTTGCAGAAGTAAAAAATGCAATGGCTGAATTAGATGCAATCTATGCTGCTTACGCTGAACCAGATGCAGACTTTGATGAACTGGCAAAAAAACAAGCCAAGGTAGAAGATTTAATTCAAGCAATGGACGGCCACAACTTAGAAAGAAGTTTAGAGGTCGCTGCTGATGCGATGCGCCTACCACCTTGGGATGCGGAAGTTAAGCATCTTTCAGGTGGAGAAAAACGCCGTG
>CAYUHO010000243.1:0-2013 GCA_964444445.1 uncultured Piscirickettsiaceae bacterium
TAAAATTATTTCAAAACATGCTGTTTTATTTTAAAAGCATCATGGTAAATAAATGCAAGTTACTTAAAACTTAAAAAACAAGTCTGCCTATTTTTTCATTTGCTGCATAAAGTACATACCCTTTAGAAGGCTATATGCTTCTCTTAGTTCAAAATCTTTATCCAATAAATCTTCAACCGTTTTATCCTTTAAAGAGGTAACTTTTGTTTTCTTGTCGTTCTCTAAGTGACCCTCTAAATCCTTTTCTTTAACCCTAGCAAACACAGGTTTTTCGAGTTTCTCAACCTTAACTCGCTCAATAACGATATCAGGTTCAATTCCTTTTGCCTGTATTGAACGCCCTTTAGGAGTGTAATACCTAGCAGTTGTGACTTTGATTGCCCCACCATTGCTTAGCGGCATTAATGTTTGCACAGAGCCCTTACCAAAACTAGTTCGACCAGCTATAATTGCTCTCTTTTGATCTTGAAGTGCTCCGGCAACGATTTCAGATGCCGAGGCAGAACCTTCGTTAATGAGTATAACGATTGGGCGTCCATTCATAGAATCACCATCTTCAGCTTCAAAAGAAACTTTTGTTCTTTCAGAACGACCTTCTGTATATACAATAAGTCCCTCATTTAAAAAAGCATCCGAGACTTGCACTGCTGCACGAAGAACCCCGCCTGGGTTATTTCTAAGGTCTAAAACCAAACCATTCAAATCTGATTCATTCTCGTCTTCGAGTTTTTTAATTGCCTTAACAACATCAGGACCAGTACGCAGCTGGAATTGACTTACCCTAACATAGCCAATATTATCAGTTAATAACTTTTGCTTAACACTGGTAGTTTTTATAACAGCACGAGTGATTTCGATTACTAAAGGCCTTGCTTCACCCTCTCTAAGAATAGTCAACTTTATTTTGGTTCCAGGCTTTCCGCGCATGATTTTAATCGCATCCATCAAGCTTTTACCCTTAACTGGCAGATCATCAAGCTTAATAACCAAATCACCAGCGAGCACACCAGCTCGTTTAGCCGGGGTATCATCAATGGGAGAAACAATCTTGACCAAACCATCCTCCATTGCAACTTCCATACCTAAACCACCAAAATCACCCGTTGTATGCTCTTCCATTTTCTTAAAATTTTCAGGAGGAAGGTAAGCTGAATGCGGATCCAAACTAGACAACATCCCGCTAATTGCGCCAGAAAGAAGTTTTTTATCCTCCACAGGTTCAACGTAATTTTTAGAAACTCTCTCATAAACTTCAACAAATGAGCGTAATTCGCTCAAGGGTAAATTAATATCTTTTTTAGTAACGACTGGAGAACGACTAGTATCTTTTGCCAGAACACTTGTTCCTAAAACTAAAATACCACCCAAAAAGGCACCAGAAGAAATCCATAACATTTTTTTATAAAAAGATATTTTCACCACTCTCTCCAAAATTTATTTCCTATCAATTTAATAACTTAAAAAACAGTTAATAAATTTGATAATTTAATTAGTTTCAACATTATAAGTTAACTTTAGGTGACAATCTGAAACTATTTCTTTAAAATAGAAAAAATTACGACATAATAATATTATTAAAGGCTTAAATCATGTATGAACCTGAATTAACAATGAAAGAAGAGAACATTGAACGTGCATCAAAAGCATTAAAAGCGATGGGACATCCATTAAGACTAAAAATACTTTGTATAATAGGCGATGAAGAATTACCAGTAATGGATATTGTTTCTAAGGTAGGTACAACTCAAAGTAATATTTCACAACATATAGATATTTTAAGAGAAAAAGACATCATTGTTTCCAGAAGAGAAGGCTCTAAAATTTTATGTAAAGTCAAAGACCTACAAATATTAAGTCTACTAAAGTCAATGCAAGAAACTTTTTGTAACGTTTAGTCATAAAGATCAAATTATGAATTAAAAAACCGTACTTGTTACGGTTTTTTTATGTCTAAAAATAGGCAAAAAAAAGCCGCAAAGAATGCGGCTTAATCAAGTATTGATAACATAAGTT
>CAYUHO010000244.1:0-2009 GCA_964444445.1 uncultured Piscirickettsiaceae bacterium
TGAAAACTTGGCGTTGCCAGAATTTTAATCAGTTGTTAAGTGTCTCCTTTAGTTACCCCCCCTGGTGATTTTTAGAAAAAATTACGATAATTCTTATTTTAAAGTACAATTAGTTCAACCATTAAAAATGTATAGGAAACCAAACATGTTTAAAAAAATTATCTTCCTGACCCTTCTTTCTCCAAGCATTGCTTTTGCAGGCGCAGTTGAAGACTTTGAAAACCAACTTCAAGCACAATTTGATGAAGTGGCTAAAGATGTTATTGGAAGCCAAGCGAGCAAAACGCTTATTCCAGCAGAGCCACTTGGAATTATTGGTTTTGATCTTGGAGTCTCATACAACAATGCATCATTAAAAAGTGATTTAAAAGATAAAACCTACTCTGGTATTTCCGCTTTAGACTCTTTTTCAATCCATGCGAATAAAGGTTTACCACTTGGAATTGATGTGGGCGTTGGCTATTCAAAATCAACGTTAATGTCAACCATCAATGGTAGTCTAAGTTACGCTCTTTTAGAGGGTGGAATTGCTGCGCCAGCAATTGGATTAAAAGCAACCTATACCTCTACTTTAGATTCTGAACTAGTCAACTTCTCAAGCTACGGTGCAGATTTAGGGGTGTCTAAAGGATTTGTTAACTTTACTCCATTCGCCAGTGTCGGAGTGGTAAAAGGCGAAGTTAAAACAAAAAATGATGCGATTGTAGGATTTACGGATTCCTATTCAGAAACCACGATTCGCTATGGCGCAGGTGTTAACATCAACATATTCATCGGTGACTTATTACTAGCTTATAACAAAGTTGGCGAAGTTGATAACCTGACTGCTAAACTCGGTTTCCGTTTCTAAACCTAACTTAAGAAGATACAAAATGCATAAAGAAATTATTTCTACTAATCAGGCACCACAAGCAATCGGAACTTATTCACAGGCAGTTAAAGTGGACAATACCGTTTATCTATCAGGACAAATCGCCTTAATTCCTGAAACCATGGAAATGAAAGAAGGCGAAATCAGCGAACGCATCCACCAGGTATTCAAAAATTTAACTGCCGTTTGCCAAGCAGCTGGCGGTGAACTTCAAGACATCGTCAAGCTAAACATTTTCCTTACAGACCTAAGCCACTTCACAACGGTAAATGAAATTATGGCAGAATATTTTCAGCAACCCTACCCAGCAAGAGCAGCTGTTGGGGTTAAAGAACTGCCAAAAGGAACCGATGTTGAAATGGATGGTGTGATGGTAATAAGTTAAGTTTTTATAAATTAACCATTAGAGACTTATAACCAAGCCGCCCCCCTAACCCCACTTGAGTCACCCCATTTTGGCGGCTTTAGTTGGGTTGTTATCTCATCACTAAACACCCATTTATCCCAAAGCTCAGGCACTCGCTGATAAAGCAATTCAATATTTGACATGCCACCCCCCAATACAATTACGTCTGGGTCAAAAACATTAATCACGCTTGCCAACCCTTTTGCTAACCAAACACAGTAATTATCCAGAGCTTGTTGTGCTAATTGATTACCCTGTTGTGCTTGGTTTACAATTTCTTTTGCGGTTAATTGTTGCTTGGTTTTCAGGCTAAAATGCTTCGCAAACCCTGTTCCTGACAGAAAAGTTTCATTACAACCTTTCAAACCACAATAACAAGCTAAGGATACGTCTTGAGAATTTGCCCATGGCAGTGGGTTATGTCCCCACTCTCCTCCAATACTGTTCACCCCTCGCAGGACTTTTTGGTTTACGACTAACCCACCCCCACAGCCTGTTCCAATAATCACACCAAAAACCAAATTTTTGCCTTTTCCTGCACCATCTATCGCTTCTGAGAGTGCAAAACAATTCGCATCATTTTCTATTTTAATTGGTCGCTTTAATTGATTAGAGAGGTCTGTCTGTAAATCTTCACCAATTAACCAGATTGAGTTAGCGTTTTTTATGTTGCCTGTTTTGTTAGAAATACTGCCTGGAATCCCAATACCAACTGAGCAGTTAGTAATTTCC
>CAYUHO010000245.1:0-2005 GCA_964444445.1 uncultured Piscirickettsiaceae bacterium
GAATTGATGGGCTAGAAGTCCACGCATAATTTCAATCAGTTGTTAAGTGTCTCCTAAAGGGAATAAACACGAGATTATTCACGGATTAAAATGGCTATAATTCCGCATTTTTCAGCCAAAAAAACGCTCAATAGCTAGCTATTAAGCTTGTTTTTTGACTAAAACCTGCAAAATTCAATCACATTTTACTCTCCCGACTAACTCGTGCAAAGGTCTCTGTAACTTTTAATTCTTCTGAGATTTCTACCACCGAAAAACCGAGCTTTTCTCGTTTATTAATAATAACTAAAGCTAGGTTCTTGATAGTTTCACTCATTATATTTACCTACGCATGTTTAACTTCTAAAGTTTGTAACGTTCGTCTTGTTTTGTCTTTTACTCTACCAGCTAATTGGCCACAAGCTGCATCAATATCATCACCCCGAGTGCGACGGACAGTGCAACGCAACCCTGCTTGAACAAGTATATCTTGAAAACGCCTAATCGCATTATTTGATGAGCGTCGATAATCCGTCCCTTCAAAAACATTGAATGGAATTAAATTCAATTTACAAGGTAAATCACCCAATAGTTTAATGAGTTGTTTTGCATGCTCAGGTCGATCATTAACCTTATCAATCATGACATACTCAATGGTGACATGTTTTTTACTGTGCCCACCTTCAACATAGCGATACAAAGATGGCATCAAAACTTCTAATGGATAACGTTTATTGACTGGTACAATTTCATCTCTAAGCTCATTATTTGGTGCATGCAACGAAATCGCCAAACTAACATCTAAAGCTTCTTTAATTTTATTAATAGCCGGCACAACACCAGCAGTACTAATGGTTACTCTGCGTTTAGACAGTCCGTATGCATTGTCATCCATTAAAATACGTGCCGATGGAAAGGTATGAGTCACATTCAATAAAGGTTCCCCCATCCCCATAAAAACGACATTTGAAATAATACGTTCTTCTTTTGGTTTACAGCCTAGAGCTTTATTTGCCACCCACATTTGAGCGATAATTTCCCAGTTTTCAAGATTACGATTAAACCCCTGCTTTCCTGTCGCACAAAAAGTACAATCCAGTGAACAACCTACTTGAGAAGAGATACACAAAGTACCTCGCTCTTTTTCAGGAATAAAAACAACCTCAACTGAATTTCGGTTATCCATTTCAAGCAACCACTTAATTGTCCCGTCTTTTGAACGCTGTTCGGCAATAATCTTTGGGGTACGAATAACGGCAGTCAGCTTTAATTTTTCTCTTAAAGCTTTACTTAGATTGGTCATTTCATTAAAATCACTGATTCCAAACTGATGAATCCATTTCATCACCTGAGTCGATCGGAAAGGCTTTTCACCAATACTAACAAAGAAATCTGCTAGCCCCTTCTTATCAAGACCCAATAAATCTGCTTTTCCATCATAGATAACACTAGTGTCTTGCGAAATTATTTCTTCAACAAATGCCAATTTATAGTCCTATTCTCGTCAACTTAAGCAAAAATTTCGTCATCAGTAAAAAAATAAGAAATCTCTCTGGATGCACTTTCTAGTGAATCTGATCCGTGCACAGAGTTCTTTTGCATTGAAACAGCAAAGTCCTTACGAATAGTTCCTTCTTCAGCTTGTTCAGGATCAGTTGTCCCCATCACTTTTCTATTCAAGGCAACCGCATCTTCAGCTTGCAAGACTTGCACAATAATCGGCCCAGCGGTCATATTCTCTACCAGGGTATCGTAGAAGGGCTTTCCCTTATGCTCTGCATAAAATCCGCCTGCCTTTTCCACTGATAAATGAAGCATTTTAGAGGCAACTATTTTTAAACCACTTGCTTCTAGTCTTGATAATATCTGCCCAACTAAATTTCGTTTTACAGCATCTGGTTTAATAATAGAAAAGGTTTTTTGCATAGCAAAGATTCCAAATATTTAAAAGAATTAAATATTTTAACAAGATAGAAAGCTTTTTGCCATTAAAAAGCTATATTTCAGCGTTATTTAAGGAGACACT
>CAYUHO010000246.1:0-1983 GCA_964444445.1 uncultured Piscirickettsiaceae bacterium
GAGGTTTGTGAAACAGAAACTGAAATCGGTAATTTTGCGGCTAGTTCTATTAAGGCAATATGAAAACTGTGGGCGGATAAAGTCGCGACAGGCGACGTCAGTGAGCAATTGGAACTGCATTGGCACTCATCTACACAATGTACACAACTTTCTGCGGCCAATTGTTCTGCCTTAGCGTGCATGGAAGGACAACAATCGTGGGCACCTTGGGTCTCCATCACAGACATCATATGATTATGCTGTGAAGAGCCTTGTTGTTCTGACATCACAACACCTGCCCAACTCGAAGAGAGCGATGAAAACAAAATCATAAATGCCATAAACAGATGTTTCATAGTTTCGATTATAAGGATTGAAACCTATGATGCAATTGAATAACGTTGAAGGGATAATGACAAAGTCGAAAAAAGCCAAAAAAGCAGGAGATTTTACTCCCCTGCAATTTGGCGACTAAGGGGAAAGGTAAAAAATTACATGTTAGTTGTTGTAAATAACCAACATCAATTTGAAAAGTTCTTTAACTGAATGATCTATTTATCTTTGAAACTATTATTTTGTTTGATCCGTAAACCCATTTTTAAATAAGGAAATCAAATCGGAAGAATTCGCACTAGTAAATCCGTACCACTCCCATTTTCCACTGACAAACTTAGTTCTACCAACACCTAAATCTGTATGAGATTTAAAGTAATCCCATTTAGTGTCTAAAGCTTTCCAAGCATCAGCTCCAGCACCTAACAAATAATGATGCTCATTATATTTTTCTATTTCCTTACCTTCATTTGTTACTACACGAGCTTGCATTACAGTCAATACTCCATGAATCGTCCCTGAGGGTAAAATACTACGGCCCTGTTTTGGCCAAAAATGATATGTATTACCATATTTAAAATGGACTGACACACCATCTGGCATCCAGTAACGAGCATCGGCTTTCCACGCCTTATTATCTTTAAAATCCGCTCTAAATTCTGCACCCGAAACATAACCCTTTTGTAGCCTAACCCATTTTCGTTTATCACCATAACAAACAAAAAACTGCATTGACCTGATTTGTAAACGATAACTTTCATGGTAGCCCGCGTCTTCATTCCAAAGCGCTCTCCCTGTTGCAATAGCGGCACCAAATGGGTTAATTTTCTGTATAGGCTCTTTTCGAGGCCATTTTTTCCAATCATAATGAGAGGGCACACCAGCTAGCACTCCCTGATGGGGTAACCTCATATCATCATTAAGTTGTAGCAGTTTAGATTGTTTAATATCTAAATACTTTATTTCTTCTGCCAATGCGAGTGTTGTCATCGCAATCGACAAGGTGACTGCTGTGATCAATTTCATTATTCTTCTCCTCATTGGATACATCCTAAGCAAAAATCCACCCAACGTCCATGTCAGGCAGAAACACGGTTTTATAAACAGCTACTCAGAAATAAATCGCCTTGTATCTATTTCAACCTCGGCTGCTTATTGAATTCGGGTTATTGCAAAAAAGAACGTCCTTGTCCAAAAGTTCATCCGTAATAAAGTACAAATGATTTGTCGACTTGGAGGGTTGAGGAAACAGCAGAACCATGCTGATAACCAGAGTTTTCTTAACTTGATCATGTGAGAACATATGACCTCCCAAACGCTCAAACGACAAATACAGCTAAGCCTTGAGAAAGCTCACGGAGGTTGCATACAAACTTATTTTTGATAAGCGGTGACTCTTCCATGTGGCAACCCGGCTGTCTCTTTGAGACCCGTGGCTTTCTGTCTCCGCCTCGCGACGGATTTAGCTTTTCAGTTAGAAGTTCCGCAAAATAGAAATGAATTTACGAAAAATCTGGAATCTATTCTAATAGAGTTAATTTTAGATTTGCAATCAAATTTTTAAATAAATTTAAAAAAATTATTTTAA
Organism: uncultured Piscirickettsiaceae bacterium; assembly: GCA_964444445.1. GTDB lineage: Bacteria > Pseudomonadota > Gammaproteobacteria > Thiomicrospirales > Thiomicrospiraceae > Hydrogenovibrio. The sequence continues at coordinate 1,901 of CAYUHO010000246.1, forward strand.
TCCCGCTCAAAACGCCCTGTTTAATAGAGTTTTCCAGCATTAAAATACCCAGGTCAGGGCATTTTTAATCTCTAAAATTATTA
>CAYUHO010000247.1:0-1982 GCA_964444445.1 uncultured Piscirickettsiaceae bacterium
CCCCCCCTGGTAATTTTTAGTTAGAAATAGAACTCAACCCCTAGGTTTGCCATGAATGCTTCAGGTAGGTCTTCAGGATCCCCAGAAGCGGCTTTACCGATATCGGAGAAGCTTGCAAAGCCAAGATCTAAGTTAAGAAAGCCCCATGAAAAACCTGGTGAAATATAGCTTCTTTCATCACCGGCAAGATTTTTATGATAGCCAATACGCACATCTGGTATTAAATAGTAGAACCAGCTACTACCACCATCAGTTGCAAAGGAAGCACTAGCAGTAGCCCACTGATACTCTTGGTTAACATAATCGTTAGCTACATTTAAATCGATAGAGCCAGCCAGTGACCAATTACGATTTTCAGAGTATAGGATTCCTTCTATTCTGGCTTGTGGTGTGAGCACTACTTCTTCTTTTAGATCAATTTGATCGGCATAGAAATTTTCAACATTGCTTTGTGTATCACTGCCAGTTGCAAGCTTGTTATAGTTAAAGGTTGGAGAGTTTATGTTCATAATACTCAAACCTACCATATAGTTTTCTGCAAACCATTGTGCGCCTAAATCCACACCAAAGCTGCTTTCCGTATCTGATACATCTGAATGAGCTTCAAAATCATCACTGATTTGATCAGATAGTTCATTACCAGTAGCAGTAGATGTTAGATATTTATCAAGGTTGTTAACGGACTTTACTAACTTTGATTGCATATACTTCGCTCGAAGCCCAACGGAAAGTTGTCCATATTGGTTTTGATAAAATTGATTACCGTAGGTTAATGCAGCCTCGGTTGAAACGGCAGTTTTTAAATATAATGCAGATTGGATGACTAGGCCATTTTCAACAATATCTTCAAAACTAGCAGTAGGGTGGCTAAGCAAATACGCTATATTTGTGTCGATGGGTTTGTTTGAACTTAATAACTTTCCTCTAGCGGTTGATGAGCCAGATACCTCAATACCAATACCGCCAAAACGACTGTTAGCAATCGCAATAGGTACCGAAAAATTAACATCTGATTGCAAATAAAAATTATCACGAATATCCAGTATTAGATTATTCGTTTGTTGCTGTATTTCAATCGTTTTTGATAATGAATTTTGAGAAGAGCCGTCAAAGCTCTCTAGCAACGGTTTAATATCATCGTCATAGGTTGTATAGAGCTCACTTAAATCATTTTGTTTTAAACGAATTCCACCTGTTAGACCAAAACCATAGTTATTTTCTTCATGTAGATTCCCACTAATCCAAGCAGGGTTGTTAGAGGTCGAGAAAATAGTATGATTATTACTAGCACCACCATAGCCAAGATTTGAACCTATGGGAACTGCATTTGAGGCGGCATATGAAATACTTGTGCCACTTAGAATAAGGGTACTGAGTATAGAAAGTTTTGCTAATTTCATGGGACTTCCTTTTAAATATTAATTTTATTTTTGAACATACATTACTAATAATTAGGCAACCAAGCTATTCTGCTTGGTTGCCACAGCTAAATCCACTTCTTGGTTTAGCAATACCTTCACTCGTATCATCAATTGCACTAGGGGTCGCAGCAGTAACTCTTGTTATTTCACCAGGATTATTAGTGTTTGTTAAGTCTGGGTACTCAAGCGTAAGACAAGTTCCTCCTGGCACACCACAACCAGTTTGTCCTGGTTCTAGATTTTTCATAACGATTGGTAAATTTAAATAATCAATATAGATAATATGCTTTTTTTCGGAATCTTGTTGCCAGTTTCCTGAAATAAGCGTTTCACCCCCATTCCCATCTGTTTGGCAGATTCTAACGGTACCGTCAGGATTAAAATCAGCAAATACCTTTTCACCTGGTGAACTAAAATCTAAATAATTGTCCTCAAATACGTTTGTAGGGAAATTTAATACGGCTGCGTTAGGTAACCCCCCCTGGCGAATATTGATGGAAGATGTTGAGAAGTCATTGCCTGAAGGCTCAAAATCTTCCGTTATTTGTGCTGCCTTTAAGG
>CAYUHO010000248.1:0-1956 GCA_964444445.1 uncultured Piscirickettsiaceae bacterium
GTTGTTTTACCAAAGTAGGTATTTAAACTGGGTTGATAGACACATGTGATTTCACTGTCCATAGAGAAGGGGCTGACACCATCTTGAACACAGTTAAAGTAGATTGCATTTAGTGTTTTTTTACCATTTATCGTTGAGAGTTTTAAGGATAAATGGGTTTTGTCCTTTCCTACTGCACGCAATGATTTTATGAAAAAGTTACCAGAAAACAAAGGCTTTTCCCAATCTCTTCCGTAAGGTTCGAGTACATTTAATTCATTTATTAAGCTTGGTTCCAATTGCCAGTCATTGAGTTCACCATCTGTTTCTACTTTGAGTATTGGTGAAATATCCCCAATTTGTCGTTGAATTGCGTTTTCAAAAAGTTGACTGAAATCATCAAAGTACTCAATAGGAATCATACAACCAACGGCTCCTTTATGCCCTCCCATCGATTTAAAAAGGTCTGTTTTTTGCTCGGACATGCTTTGAAATGCTTTTCTTAGATCAATAGATTCAATAATTCCTCTACCACTTCCGGCAAGAAAACCATCTTTTAGGTCGGTCATTGCTATGGTGGGTAGTCCATATTTTTCGCCAATACTTGAAGCTATAATCCCTTGAATCCCTGCATTACCATCCATTTTAATAGTCATGCTGTACTTTTCTTTGTGGAAAATATTTTTGGCAAATTCTTTTGCCTGATCAAGCATAACAGACTGTTGCTCACGCCGGTTTAAGTTGTCTAAATCGAGTTGATCAAGATAGTTTTGAGCATCCGAAAAGTTATTGGCATTAAGAAAGTTAAACGCCGTGGTTACGTCACTGACGCGACTGGCAGCATTGATTCTAGTTGCAACTTGAAAACCAAGATATTCTGCGTTTATTGGTTGCTCGTTGTTATTATTTAAAGCATGTAAAGCTTGCCAAGTAACACTTTCAAACTGGTTAATAATCTTTAAGCCAGAATAGATGATCGCTCTATTATTGATACTTTTTAGGCTAACACTGTCAGCTACTGTTCCTAGTGCGACATTGCTTGTTAAGGGTTTTAAACTAGGCGTTGTTTCAGGAATTCTATTTCGTTTGATTAGTTCAGTTCTTACCTTGCTCATAACCAGAAAAATAACGAAGCAACCAGCAATGTTTTCATCGTATTCACAACCATCCTGCTGTGGGTTGACTGTACAAAGTGCACTAACCGGCACGCCTTCTTTGGGTATTTGATGATGATCCGTTACACAAACCGGAATCCCTTTTTCTTTTAGCTTTCTAATTCTAGGTTCATCACTTGAACCTTGGTCTGCTGAAATAACAAGGTCAATTGGCTCTTTGATTGCCAGAATTCTTGTAACGACTTCATCTGTTATACCGTAACCTGATTTTCGTTCACCTAATACTTGTATGATTCTATCAGCAGGAACATTGAAATAATCTGTTAGAGCATGGGTTGCTATCCATGCGGATGTTACTCCATCAGTATCATAGTCTGTTGCAAGTACAATTTTGCCATCTGACTCAATCGCATTAGCAATAATGTTTGCGGCTTGATCTGCATTTTTTAGTAGGTTGGGGTGTTGAAGATTTGAAAGTTTAGGAAAGACTATTTTTTTGAGTAGAGCCTGTGCCTTTTCTTGCGAGTTAGTTTCTCTATAAAGGTCTTCTTCTTTTAGTCTACTCGCGACAATAACAGCTTGTAGCTCCGTAAGTCCTGACTGAAGAGCAAGTTCCTTGATTTTAGTCGATACCTGGCGGTTAACAATTTCTGCTCTCTTTGGTAAGGTTTCTTTTGGATTCTTTTGCTTATTGGAATCCGCACTGTTAAAGCTCATCGTTGTACAAACTAGTTGTTATTAAAGATGAAGAAGTCTATCACGATTTTAAATACACATGGGGTTTTTAATTATGATAAGTTTGATGTCCTTAAGGAGACGCTTAACAACTGATTGAAATTCTGCGTGGACTTCTAGCCCATCA
>CAYUHO010000249.1:0-1923 GCA_964444445.1 uncultured Piscirickettsiaceae bacterium
TATCCGCAGGTCATGGAAGCATGTTGATATATAGCCTTTTACATTTATATGGATATGATTTAACTAAAGATGATTTGAAAAATTTTCGCCAATGGGAGAGCAAGACACCTGGGCATCCTGAAAATTATGAAACCGAAGGTGTGGAAACCACTACTGGACCCCTAGGACAAGGAATTGCCAATGGAGTGGGAATGGCGTTGGCCGAAAAATCATTAGCAGCCCGTTTTAATAAAAGCGACGCTAAAATCATAGACCATTATACCTATGTTATTGTTGGTGATGGGTGTCTTCAGGAAGGGATTTCACACGAAGCCGCAGGTTTTGCCGGTCACAATAAATTAGAAAAGCTGATTGTGTTTTACGATAGTAACAACATAACCATTGATGGCAAAATAGAACTCTCTTACAGCGATGATGTCACAAAACGTTTTGAAGGATACGATTGGCATGTGCAAAATATCGATGGACATGATTATGAAGCAATAGAACAAGCGATCCAATCTGCTAAAGACAACAAAACACAAGCCTCTATTATTATATGTACCACCCAAATAGGTTTTGGTAGTCCGAATAGAGCTGGTACGGCACAAGCACACGGAGAGCCATTCCCTGAAGATGAAATCAAATTGACAAAAGCAGCCTTAAATTTACCAGAAAATGAAAAGTTCTATGTTTCTGATGAAGTAGCTGCATTAAGGGGAGAAACCCAAAATTCTGGTGAAGAGGCAATGAAAGCTTGGGAGGCCACTTACCAAAGCTATAAAAGCAACCACCCTGAATCAGCCCAAGAGCTCAAAGAATGTATGGATGGCTTTATTCCAACTAAAGCATTTGAAATTCCTGCTTTCGAAGTGGGAAGTTCTATGGCAACTAGAGCTGCCTCAGGAAAGGTGTTAGATTATATTGCACCTCTTATTCCATGTTTAATGGGGGGTTCAGCTGATTTATCACCATCAAATAAAACATTTCCTAAAGGAGAAGAATCATTTTCTGTAAAAAATCCATCCGGTAGATATATTCATTATGGTGTTAGAGAGCACGGAATGGGAGCAATCATGAACGGGATGACTTTACATGGGGGAATGCTTCCTTATGCAGGTACCTTTTTTGTGTTTTCCGATTATATGCGTCCTGCTATGCGAATGGCAGCACTAATGGGCACACAAGCCATATATGTTTTAACACATGATTCCATTGGTTTAGGTGAAGATGGTCCAACCCACCAACCCATTGCACATTTAGCTTCGTTGAGGTCTATGCCAAATATGTCTGTAATAAGACCAATGGGAGCTGATGAAACAGCAGAAGCCTGGAAATCGGCTTTAAAAAACACAACAAAACCAACTTGTTTAGTGTTAACACGTCAGAATTTACCTGTTTATGATAGAACAGATTTAGGTTATGCTCCAGCATCAGCAGCACAAAAAGGAGGCTATGTTTTAACAGAAGATAAAGACTTTGATAGTATTATTATCGCTACCGGATCTGAAGTTGAAATAGCAGTAAATGCTAAAAAAGAGCTAAACGAAAGCGGATACAAAGTGAGGATAGTTTCAATGCCGTCAACTGATATTTTCGATCAACAAAATCAAGCCTATAAAGACGCTGTATTACCAAGTGATATAAGGAAAAGAGTTGCCATTGAAGCAGGTGCAACACTTTCTTGGTATAAATATGTAGGATTGGATGGAAAAATTATTGGTATTGATAGATTTGGAGCTTCTGCCCCTTTCGAAATACTCTATAAAGAATTTGGCATTACTACAGATGCAGTTGTAAGTGCAATTAAACAATTATAAATATTTAAAAAAATAACAATGAATAAAAAGAGAATAGCAATAAATGGCTTTGGACGAATAGGAAGATTGGCTTTCAGAAATTTAATTGACAATACCGATGTTGACATCGTTGCCATTAACGATT
>CAYUHO010000250.1:0-1920 GCA_964444445.1 uncultured Piscirickettsiaceae bacterium
GTCTCCTTAAGTAATGTTAGAGGGTTTTCTAGTCGTGTGCTAGTTATTTGATGTTAAATACCTTTTTCGTTTTTTAGGCTTGAGCTTCTCCATTTCTACCAAAATTAGACTATCAATGCAGTTATTGAAGTCGGGGTCAATACTGAAATCTATAAAGTGACAGCCTTTATCATCGCAAACTTCGGCATATTGTTTAAACAAGGTGGGTACTTTTACTCCTTCTAAATCTAAGAGCATATTTAGCTTTTTATAAGATTGCTTGTAGTCACCTGAAAATTCAGCTTCTGAAATAGCGGTGACGTCTTCACTTGGCTGGTAGGGGCGTTTTCCTTGTGCTAAGTGTTGTAATGAACCAAATTGGGTTTGGTAAAAAGCAACGATGAGTTCTTTGGAATTTGAGGGGTAGGCATTGGATAGACTAACGGGACCAAATAGGTATTTAATGTGTGGGTTGGCATTGATATAAGCTCCAATTCCAAACCAAAGATAATCTAAACTGCGTTTACCCCAATAGCGTGGTTGTACAAAACTGCGCCCTAGTTCCAATGCATTCGGCAGATAGTTTTGGAAGGTTTCATTGAAGTTAAAAAGCGTACTGGTATAAAGTCCGTCAATCCCTTTATTTTTAACAATGTTACCTGCTTCACCTATCCTATAAGCACCAACAATTTCTAAATCTTCTTCATCCCATAAAATAAGGTGGCGGTAATAAGTATCATAGCGATCAAGGTCAAGGGACTTTCCTGTGCCTTCTTCAACGGTTCGGAAGGTGAGTTCTCGTAGTCTGCCAATTTCATTCATGACGGGTGAATCATGTTGATAGTCATAAATATAGATTTTTTTACCGTCGGAAGTTTCACCTAATAATTGTGCGGTTTTTAGGTTTTTTTTTAATGCTTTTCGGTTAACAGGGTGAACAACCGTTTCTTCAAATAAGTCGAAAAGAAAGTTCTTTTTGAATTTTTTAGGGCGATCTAGTTGGTATAAAAATTTTCGAAATTGATTTGCTATTTTTTTGGCGGGTATTTCAAGTGCTTTAATGGCTTTCCATGGAATAGGCTTTCCAATGTGAAAGTTGATGACCTGACTGTCTTTGTTAAACATTTCTTGAATTAACATTAAGGTGCCAAGCGGTTTATAAAGTGCGGAAAGGCTATAAAAAAGAGGAGAGTTTTTAGCATCAACATAAATAGGCAAAACAGGGCTGTTGGTTTTTTCTGCCAGCTTTAAAAAACCAGGTTTCCATTTGCCATCTTTTACACCATTAGGTTTAATTCTTGAAACTTCACCTGAAGGAAAAATAATAACGGCTTCTTCATTTTCTAGTGATTTTAAAATTGCCCTTAGGTGTGCTTTATGGTTAGCTTTTCCTGATAAGTTATCAACAGATAAAAATAGAGAATCTAGCGGTTTTATTTTACTGAGTAATTCATTAGCGACTATCTTAACATCGGGACGTACGCTGTGAACGAGCTTTAAAAGGGAAAGTCCGTCTAATGACCCGATAGGGTGATTGGCAACAATTAATACACGGCCTTCTGAGGGGATATAGGCAAGTTGTCGAGCGTTATATTGATAGCTGAAATCAAAATAATCTAGAATTTTATCTAAAAAAGTAAAGCCACGTAAATGTTGATGCTTGCTAATAAAGTCATTAATTTCTTCTTCATGCATCAGTTTTTTGAGCATTTTAAAGATAAGCTTGGCTCCAGGTTTCGTTTTAAAGTCTGGAAATTTATCATCGATTGTTTTTTCGATATTCAGCAAATTATATTCTCCTATTTTTCGTTAAAAATTATCGTTATTAAACTAATCGGTTGGATGAATTTTTTGTGACAAACTTGGTGGTTTTCAGGTGAATGTGTCATAAAAGTTTAAACGGCTTGTCATGTATCTTTTATGTTTGCTTGTTAGAATGCT
>CAYUHO010000251.1:0-1869 GCA_964444445.1 uncultured Piscirickettsiaceae bacterium
AGTTGTTAAGTGTCTCCTTAACTTACTACCTCTTATATCTCACACTCAGGCATAGAACGTTTTTAAAAGAGTTTTACTAATATCGTTGAGTGAGCTGATTAGAATAGTCTCATCTTGCTTTTTAGCTGAAATAGTGTAAAATCAACCGCTTTTTTAAAATACAAGTCGCTGAAATATGTCTAATTTAAAAGTAAATTCTAACGCAACTTCCTCGGAATCAAATTCTCCTTTAGTCGGAGTAATCATGGGTTCCAAATCTGACTGGCCAACAATGCAGGCTGCTGTTAGTATGCTTGAAGAATTTGCGGTTCCTTACGAAGTGAAGGTTGTTTCAGCACATCGAACCCCTGATTTAATGTTTGATTACGCTGAGAAAGCGGAAGAACGTGGTTTGAAAACGATCATTGCAGGTGCGGGCGGTGCAGCACATTTACCTGGAATGGTTGCCGCTAAAACTTTAGTGCCTGTTTTAGGTGTGCCTGTTCAGTCTCGTGCTTTGAGTGGGCAAGACTCTCTACTCTCTATTGTACAAATGCCTGGTGGAATTCCTGTAGCGACCTTGGCGATTGGTGAGGCAGGGGCTAAAAATGCAGGTATTCTTGCCGCACAAATTGTAGGTAATGAGGTTGCTTCTATTCGCCAATTAGTACAAAATTTTAGAGTAGAACAAACCCAAACTGTACTAGAAAATTCAGATCCAAGAGTTTAAATAATATGACCCCAATCTCAAAAAAAATCGGTGTAATTGGTGCTGGGCAGTTAGGCAGAATGATGGCAATCTCAGGTTACCCATTGGGGCAAAAATTTGCTTTTTGTGGTAATAGCGACGATGAACCATCGGCTATGCTTGGACACATGTATACAAATAAAGACTGTGCACTTAGTTCCTTAGCAAAATATGCTGATGTGATTACTTATGAAAGTGAAAATACTTCGGTTGATCAGATTAGAGAAATTTCCAAAACAACACCTGTTTTCCCTGCTGAAAAATCCTTATTTATCTCTCAGCACCGTGGTCGTGAAAAAGGGCTGTTTGATCAGTTGGATATTCCCTGTACTTCTTATAAGGTCGTTAATTCACTTGATGAGTTGGAAGAGGCTGTTGCAAAAATAGGTTTACCTGCTGTTTTAAAAACCACGACCGAAGGTTACGATGGAAAGAGACAGTTTGTTCTTAAGGAAACCTCGCAAGTCTCTATCGCTTGGCAAGAAATAGGCGGTCGTGAACTTATCCTAGAAGGATTTATTGATTTTACCCGTGAATTGTCGATTATTGCAGTTAGAAATGACAGTAATGAACATGTTTATTATCCGCTGGTGCAAAATGTACATGAAGATGGAATTCTTAGGTACACCATTGCCCCTGCGCAACAAATTATAGATTCAGTACAGGAAATGGCTGAAATCTATATGAAAAAGTTATTAGATGAATTAGGGCATGTAGGTGTATTAACGCTAGAATTATTTGAAACGGATAATGGACTGGTTGCAAATGAAATTGCACCAAGAGTTCATAATTCTGGACACTGGACACAAGAAGGTGCCGAAACGAGTCAATTTGAAAATCATATTAGAGCGATTACGGGTATGCCACTGGGTTCGACAGAACCAAAGCAAGAGTTTGCAGCGATGGTTAACATTATCGGGAAAACGGGTGATGTTAATAGTGTGCTTGCCATGCCAAATGCTCACCTTCATCTTTACGATAAGCAAGAAAGAGAAGGACGCAAATTAGGTCATATCAATATTCTTTCCAACACTGCTGACGAGCTGTTTGAAACACTTGGTAAATTGAATAGTTTTTTACCTTAGCTTTTTAAGGAGACACTTAACAACTGATTGAAATTCTGCGTGGACTTCTAGCCCATC
>CAYUHO010000252.1:0-1854 GCA_964444445.1 uncultured Piscirickettsiaceae bacterium
TTTAAAACAAAAGAAATTCTAAAAACACCTAAAATTGTTCCAGTACCGAAAGCGGACAAACGAATAATTGGTTTATTAGACTTAAGAGGTCAAATGTTAACCGCTATCGACATGGCATTGTCTCTTGACTTAGAAGCTCAAGATCTTACTCAAGAAACGATGATGCTCTTTACCGAGTATAGTCGTAAACAATTGTGTTTTGTTATCAATAGTGTTGAAAAAATTGTTTATTATCGTTGGGATCAGGTTCAACTTCCTCCCTCTGTATTCTCTAGTAATCCCTATATCACAGGGATTGCAAGTTTTGAAGGACAGCTTGTTCAGGTAGTTGATATTGAAAAAATATTGTCTGATGTAATGGGCGAAGAGCTAGTTGTTAAGGATGTTTCTAATGACATAAAAGATGTCTTTAAAAACCAGTTGATTATTGGTGTAGATGATTCAAAAACAGCACGACGCCACTTGAAAAAAATATTTGAAAGTATCGGTGTTAAATATCAGCTGGTTCACGATGGTAAGGAAGCCATTGAGTTATTACAAGAGATGGCTGAACAAAATCCCAATATACCAATGAAACAGCAAGTGATGAGTGTGGTAAGTGATATTGAAATGCCTGAAATGGATGGTTATTCACTGGCAAAACAAATCAAGGCATCTGAAGTTTTAAAAGAAATACCGGTGATTCTTAACTCTTCCCTTAGTGAAGATGTTGGTAAGAGAATGGCTGAGAAAGCAGGTGCTGATAATTTCTTAACAAAGTGGGAAACATCCGACTTGGTAGGAAAATTAAAAGAGTTAGTTGCACCGTAAAATTCAAGTCATTTAAACCATCTAAAGCTTAGGATTAAATCCAACGTATCTTAAAAATATCTCTAATACCACTTAAAATCAGTGTGGGTAATGAACCTATAGCAAATGCCATGAATAAATGTATAACAGACAGGGGTTCTGTGCCCAGTGTAAAATTTCCGAAACTACTATAAACCATCGGTGTAGAGGCTGTGCCAGCTGCCAGGACAGCGATCAGTAACCAGTGATTACTAAAAGGATTTCGCTTGTAGATAGAGACAAAGCTTCTTGCATCAAATACATGGATTAGCTGACCAAAAACTAGAGTCATAAAGGCTAGGGTTTGAGCATATTGTAATGAATGGCCTAGATTTAAGGCAAAATCAAACATCATAAAACTAATTCCACCCAGCGTTAGCCCTCGAATAAAGATTTTTTGGCCTAGTTGATGGGCAAAAAAACTTTCATTGCGACTCCGAGGGGAACGACTCATTACATTGTGCTCTGCAGCATCAACCCCAAGTGCAAGTGACGGTAAACCATCACTAACGAGGTTAATCCATAGGATCATGAGTGGTGCAAGGGTTAACAGGTTTTCGCCAGACAGTAAAATAAAGGCAAATAAAATAGCTGATACTTCACTGACATTGGTGGTCAAATCTTGACGAATAAACTTAAGAAAATTGTCATAAATACGGCGACCCTCTCGAACAGCGGTGACAATGGTTGCAAAGTTATCATCTAAAAGAATTAAATCAGCAGACTCTTTGGCAACATCGGTTCCAGTCATTCCCATGGCGACACCAATGTCTGCCTTGCGTAGTGCAGGGGCATCGTTTATTCCATCTCCCGTCATTGCAACCACTTGGTTGTTTTTCTGTAGAGCATTAACAATTCGCAATTTGTGTTCGGGGGTGACACGAGCAAAAACACGGGATTAATGGAGTTCACTTCACTTCTTCGCGCAAGTGATTGGTGAATGTCCATTCTTCCCCAAACTCGATTAAACCTAACGTCGCAAATCACCGGCGGCAAAAAGCAGAGCGAGGAACGAGCGGCGCTTTT
>CAYUHO010000253.1:0-1835 GCA_964444445.1 uncultured Piscirickettsiaceae bacterium
GTTAATCAGCCGGTTTCATTACAAGCACTAGAAACCAGTCAAGCACTTAAAAATAGTATGATTGAGCTGAGTACCTATATCCTAACCAGTGAAAAAAGGTATCTAAGCAAATCTCAAAACAGTTATGAAAGAGCCGCTTTATTACTTGAGGAAATTAAACCAAAGCTTGCACAGAATCAATTGAATGATTACGAGGTAGCATCTGCTCTAATGCCTGTATTTAACCAGTCAAGGGAAAAAATCGGGACTTATATTCTTGATAGAAATAAACGCTTTCCAGCATTTCCATTCGTCGCTAAAAATTTAGAACCTGAAGCGGTCATTATTCAGCAACAACTTGGCTTTATGGTCAACTCTGAATTAGAAGACCTATCGGGTGAAAGAAAAGAAATACTTGGTCTGTTGTTAGAATTACAAAAAAGTTGGATGAGTGTTATGACTGGCCTACGAGGTTATGTTGCTTTTAGGACTAAAAGTATGTCAGATGAAACGGAAGTCTCACTGAACAAAGTAAACCGTATCATCTTGGCGATGAAAGAGCAGACAGATGTTGAATTAACCTTCGAAGAAGAAGAAGGTTTAGAAATAATGACGACTGCTATTAGTGATTATCATAAAGGGTTTTTAGGGTTAAGAAAAATCCAAGAAGGTGATAAATGGAGAATGGATTCTTGGGTAATGAAAAACGAAGTTAGCCCTTTATTTGAAGGGATTGATGAGTCAATGAAGGTAATTTCTGAAAGTGCAACAAAAGAAATGATTGAAACATCAGAAAATGTTGCTGAAGATTCATTTAATAATTTAAAACTATTGGCCGTTATTTCTTTAATCGGCTCTTTGATTGGTTTTTACATTGCCTGGAAGGTAACTCAGTCTTTAGTTGTCCCTATGAATCGATTTATTCTTGCCATGAAAGATATCGCTGAGGGAGAAGGGGATTTAACACGTCGCCTGAATGCTAGCGGAAAGGATGAATTGGCGGTTATGTCAACTTACTTTAATGCTTTTATCAGCCGAATACAGACTACTTTAAGGGAGGTGACACAAACTGTAGAGCAGCTTGAGCACTCTTCTCAGGCATTAAATGAGATTACACACTCTACTCAACAAGGAGTGAATAGTCAGTTACAAATTTCAAAGAACTTGAGTTCTTCAATGCAAGAAATGGAGACCAAATCGAAAGCGGTAGAAGATCATTCGCATAATACGTCTTCGGCAACAGAACAAGCTGTTAGTCGGGTGAAAGAAGGTGGTCAGGTTGTTAAAGGGGCTTCGGAGATAATAAAAGATGTTTCCGATGGAATGGATGAAATATCTAAATCAGTAATGTTATTAAATGATGATAGCAAAGTAATTAGTACTGTTATTAATGTGATTAAAGAGATTGCTGAACAAACAAATTTGTTAGCATTAAATGCTGCGATTGAAGCGGCTAGAGCTGGTGAGCATGGGCGTGGTTTTGCGGTGGTTGCAGATGAAGTGAGAGGGCTTGCAAAAAGAACCCAAGAATCGACCTTAGAAATTGAAGGGGTGATTAAAAAGATTCGAGGCGCAACAGATCAAACCGTGAATGTGGTTGAGCAGGGACAAGAAACGACAAAACGTGGGTTTGATGCAGTCATGAAAGCGCACAAGGTACTCGACCCTGTTGTTATTTTGATGGATGATATCAAAAACATGAACAATGAGATGTTGTCTTCAGCTCAGTCACAAAATAGTTTGGTTAAAAAAGTGAATACACATATTAATGAAGTTCATGATATTTCGATTGAAACAGCCTCCTTATCTGAGGAAAATGAAAAATCATCTGTTTCTTTAAAAGAGACAGCAGATAA
>CAYUHO010000254.1:0-1831 GCA_964444445.1 uncultured Piscirickettsiaceae bacterium
TTATTTAAAATAAACCTCATAATCTGCTTGGGCTTGTTCGTAGTCAGGGATATGCCCAATATCCATCCAATATTCAGTTAATGGGAAACCGCCTGTCTTTTGCTTTTTAAGTTGCTGGTCTTCAACCAAAGTGGACATGTCGTAAAATTGCTCTTTTGGCATTTCGGATGTTAACGGTGTATTTAAACAATAGATACCTGCATTGACAAAATAACGATAAACGGGCTTTTCAACCAGTTGCGTTATTTCCTGCCCTTCCATTTCAATCACGCCGTAAGGCACTTGGTGCGAATATTCTCGTACACAGGTGGTAATACTGTTTTGATGTTTAAGATGAAAACTCAACAAGGCACGAAAATCTACCTTGGTTAATAGGTCACCGTTCATAACAATTAACGGGCTGTCTGGCAAGTTAGGAATAAGGCTTAACGCACCCGCTGTTCCCATCGGTTTATCTTCTTCAATGTAGGTAATGTTAATCCCCCAATTACTACCATCACCAAAATATTGTCGAATTTTATCGCCAAGATAATTAATACAAAAATAAAACTCGGTAAACCCTTGTTCAGCAATGTGCTTAACAATGGTTTCTAAAATAGGTTTATTGCCCACTGGCAACATGGGTTTCGGTAGGGTTTCGGTTAAGGGTCTTAACCGCATTCCTAAGCCTCCCAGCATTAATACCACTGGGTTTTCAATGCGGGGTGTTTGCTGGGTTTTATGATAATAAAGACCTATCACTTTTTGTTCTGCATTTAAAATAGGCAGATGGCGTAATGACTTACGCTTAATGTGTTGTTTCCAGACAATTTCTGTTTCGGCTTCTAACCCAAAGGTAGGCGACTTATTGATAATTTTTGTAACAGAACTATTAAGCGTTTCTCCTTTTAACAGACCACGCCTAACGTCACCATCAGTAAGCGTACCAATTAGATTTTGTTGAGAAGAAACAATTAATACAATTTGCATTGCCTGTTGATCTAAGACGGTTAAGGCATCTTTAATGGTATTTTCTTCATTTAATGAAATTTCTTTCCAATCAAATAATTTCATACTATTTCTCATGTTATTTCAGTTGCATTTTTCGCATTTTAAGCAAAGATTCTACTTGAAATACATCAGCTAAATCATCAATATCGGTGCCTGATACCGCATCCATTACATATAATTCAGAATCACCATTTGAGGTAAACTCGCCATGTTGACGTAAGTATTCAGGTGTCACAATATAAATTGCACCATTTATGACAAAATAATCATCATTGTAATCTTGACGGCGTGAAACATATTCCGAAGGCTGGGCTAAATATTTCCAGCTACCATCTGTCTTTTGAATACATTTATAAGGATGCTCTTTCATTTTTTGAACACTGAGCAATGATGACTTACCACTCGCCAAAAATTGTTCTATCGCGGCATCAATGTCCTTTGCCGTTCGTAAAGGTGAGGTTGGCTGTAACAGGACAATTGCATCAGGTAATCTGCCTTTCTTTTCCAGCCAGTCCAAAGCATGCAGAACAGTTTGAGCCGTTGTCGTGTAATCTTCTGCTAAAGCTTGCGGGCGAATGTAATCAATTTCCACCCCCAAGGACTGGGCAAAGTCATTAATTTCCTGATCTTCACTGCTCATCATGAGTTGAGAAACATGTTGACTTTTTTGTGCCTCATTTAAGGTATATTGCAACAAAGGCTTACCCATCACTGGGTATAGATTTTTACCTACCAATCCCTTTGAACCACCTCTGGCAGGTACGAGTGCTAATATATTTGGGCTTTTATCCATTGATACGATTTAACTCTTTAATAATGTGGTTGATTGCTTCACTTGGAT
>CAYUHO010000255.1:0-1824 GCA_964444445.1 uncultured Piscirickettsiaceae bacterium
TGCATACCGCGCACGTAAAACTAAAGTTTAATCGTTTTTAAACTTTGACTGTAAAGGCACCTTCGGGTGCCTTTTTTTTGCCTAAAAATTATTTATTTGCAAGTATAACGGCTCTTAAAGGGGCAGGGTAGCCTTCGATGGTTTTACTGTGATCGTTTGGGTCTAAAAATTTTTCAAGTGAATTCCATTGCATCCATTCGGTAGTTCTTTGTTCTTTTGTGCTGGTTTGGTCTAGGTCAACACACCTTACATTTTTAAAACCGCATTTTTCTATCCAATGGATTAATTCGTTAACGCTGGGTAAAAACCAGACATTATTCATTTGTGCGTAACGATCATTTGGTACTAAGATTTGCCCGTAGTTTTCTGGAATAACCAGTGTTTCTAATACCAATTCGCCATTAGGCTGAAGGTGTTTTTTTAAGTCCAAAATATGGTCGATTGGGGACTTGCGATGATAGAGTACCCCCATTGAAAAAACAGTATCAAACTCGTCACCCTTATTGATTACCGGTAATTGTTCAAGGGTTAGCGGTAGAAAGTAGGCAGGGTGTTTATTTCCTAACAAGTGTTTAATGACGAGAAACTGACTCATTGATAAAAGGCTTGGATCAACCCCTACGGCAAGTTGAGCACCTTCACCCAGCATCCGCCAAAGATGATAACCACTACCACAACCGATATCGAGCACTTTACGATTATTTAAGTTTGCAAGGTGTGGTTTGATTCTGTCCCATTTCCAGTCAGAATGCCATTCGGTATCCATATAAATATTTTCAATTTGAAAAGGCCCCTTTCGCCAAGGCATTAATACTTTTAGATCTGATTGTAGTTTTTGGCTTTCGTCTTGGGTTAGATTTAGTTCAGTTGCAGTAATTGCAGAAGTGTTTATATCTGTTTTTTTTGCTGGAGTCAGCTCAAAAATAGCATTAATCGCAGGCAGCCACCTTGCCATATTGCCATTGGTATCTTCTTGTAAGATTGGGTGGATAACCTTGGGTAGAATATTTTTCCACTCTTCAAGTCGAGTGTCATAAACGTATTCCCATAGAGGGGTATAGTGGTTTAGAAAATGTTTCATGTGGAACAGTTTTATTTAATCGCTAGGAAAGAAACAAAATTATAAGCCTGAAACCAAATAGATGCACTATCAAAACCTGCTTTTTTAAAACGTGCTAGGTGAGTTTGTTCTGTATCGCTTACGAGTACATTTTCTAAGGAAGCTCTTTTTTGACTGATTTCTAATTCTGAATAACCATTGGCACGCTTAAATTGTAAGTGAAGGTGTGTGATCGCATCTTGAATCTCTGAATTATCAAAATGGATTTTTTCTGAGACAATTAAGATACCCCCCCTGGTGATTTTTTGGTAAATCTTATCAATTAAAGCTTGCCTTGCTTTGGGTGCAATAAATTGTAGTGTAAAGTTAATCACCACAACTGAGGCATTGTTTAGCTCTGTTTCTGCCATGTCTTGACAGAAAATTTCAACAGGAATTTCTGAATGAAAACCCTCAATATGTTCCTTTGCACGTTCTATCATGGTTTTAGAGGTATCTACTGCAATGATTTTACAACCTGTTTTTAATCTGGGTCGCATGGTTAGAGTAACTGCTCCTAGTGAACAACCTAAGTCATAGCAATGGGTATTGGTTTGTGAATATTTTTCTGCTAATTCACCTATTCCTGCTAAAATTGTTTGGTAACCAGGGACGGAGCGTTCTATCATGTCTGGAAAAACAGCCACTACTGACTTATCAAATTGAAAGGCTTCAATTTTTGCGTGTTGCACTGAAAATATTGTATCTTTTTGGTTCATTTTACT
>CAYUHO010000256.1:0-1772 GCA_964444445.1 uncultured Piscirickettsiaceae bacterium
GTTTCGTCATTCTATGCCCATCTGAAGTTGAGCCAACCAAACCAGCTTCTTTTAATAAATTTGCAAGAGGCATTGGTTCGGTAAAAGTGAACTCTGGCATTTCATCTGGAATAGCATTTTTAGAAAAACGAGTTTCGAAATCTTTTAAGGCTAATTGCGCATCTTCTGCTGAATGGAAACGCTCTATTAACTCTAAAGCTAATTTTATTTTAATATTTCTTGGGTTTTCACCCTCTTTAACTGCTTGCTGATAATTTTCAATTGTTTCGATACTTTCATAACTAAGCAATTCATAATAACGCCACATTAACTCATCGGAGACAGACATAACTTTACCGAACATATCATTTGGCTGATCTTTAATACCAATATAGTTGTTGAGTGATTTAGACATTTTTTGTACTCCGTCTAAACCTTCTAGTATTGGCATCGTTAACGTACATTGTTGTGGCTTGTTATAAACCCCTTGTAGTGTTCTACCCATTAACAAATTAAATTTTTGATCTGTTCCACCAAGCTCAATATCCGCATCCATGGCAACAGAATCATAGCCTTGTACTAGCGGGTATAAGAATTCATGAATTGCAATTGGCGTATTTGACTTATAACGCTCATCAAAGTCATTACGCTCTAGCATTCTTGCAACGGTCGTTGTCCCTGCCAACTTAATCAGATCAGCGGCCGACATTTTATCCATCCAGTCCGAATTAAACATGACCGTCGTTTTTGCTGGGTCGAGTATTTTGAAAACCTGTTCTTTGTAGGTTTCAGCATTTTTAATAATTTCTTCTCTCGAAAGTGGCGGTCTAGTTGCACTTTTTCCAGTTGGGTCACCAATCATCGCGGTAAAATCACCGATTAGGAACAAAACTTCGTGGCCTAAATCTTGAAATTGTTTTAGTTTATTAATCAGCACGGTATGCCCTAAGTGCAAATCTGGGGCGGTTGGATCAAACCCCGCTTTAACTTTAAGTGGTTTACCTTTCTCTAGTTTTTCAATTAACTCTTTTTCAACTAGAATTTCTTCTGCACCACGTTTAATAAGTGCTAACTGTTCATTTACTGTTTTCATTTTTCTCTTTACTATCTACAAAGGACTGTGTCGGTGTTTAATTCTAACTTACCTGTCAAGTCACTGATTTTTGAAATATTATTTTTGGTCATATAGTTAATTAGCCCTTTATTGATTTTTTTCACCAATAAGGGGTCTTTTGCAATGGCTGTACCAATGGCAACCATTGAAGCACCAGCCATCATAAATTCAATAACATCTTCAGCCGTTGATATCCCACCTAACCCGATAACAGGAATATCGTGCTGTTTTGCAACCTGATAAACTTGATGCACTTTCAAAAGTGCGACAGGTTTGATTGCTGGGCCAGATAAACCGCCTTGATTATTACCAAGGGTAGGCTTAGCAGAATGAATGTCAATCTGCATTCCCATCAGCGTATTAATGGCAGAAAGCACATTCGCGCCTGCATCAATTACCCTTCTTGCCCCTTCGGCAATGTCGGTTTGATTGGGGGAAAGTTTCACTATTAATGGCTTGGTGGTATTCGCACGACAAGCTTCAACCACTCTTGCCGCCATATCAGGATCATTACCAAAGGTTGCGCCTCCTGCTTTTACATTCGGGCAGGAAATATTGACTTCAATGGCAGGCAAATCCGTTTGATCAAATAACTTAACAATTTCACCATAATCTTCAATCGTTGAACCCGACACATTAATAATAAACTGACTTGCTGATAAATCTAATTTTGGTAGCG
>CAYUHO010000257.1:0-1760 GCA_964444445.1 uncultured Piscirickettsiaceae bacterium
AATAATCGCTTAAAGTCCCACAGAATCTTAAGTTAGTTATTCAGTGCCTCCTTAATTCACCCTTCTTACATAAGAAAAGCTTAATATTAGGGTTTTCTTTTATAAATAATAATTATTTGCATTAGCTTAGGGAATCCCGTAAATTTACACTCACTATCTATTTAATCGCTATTTAGGCAGATATTTGATGACTTCTCAAAGAGCCAAAATAGAAAGCTAAAACTAAAAATACCCCACTCCATTGAAGGAAAAAGGGAATCTAATCAGGAGATAATTAGATGAAAAGAAGAGAACTATTCAAACTGGGTGCTGGTGCTATTGTTGCTGGTGCTGGAGCAAGCTCATTAATTGGCTGCTCAAGTGCTCCTGCAATTAACACTAACAAATCTGCAGTCGCACGTGTCGTCGTCGTTGGTGGGGGACCAGGTGGTATCTCAGCAGCGCAAACAGTAAAAGCGACTAACCCTGGGATTGACGTTACCCTTGTTGAACGTAATGCAAAATATTCAACTTGCTTTGGTAGTAACTGGGTTCTAAGTGACATTTTAACAATGGATGATATTACGTTTGGCTATAGCAAATTACAAACAAAGCACAAAATTAACGTTGTTCAAGGTGAAGTGACAGGGATTGATGCAGATAAAAAAACAGTTAGTTTAGCAAATGGTAAATTTTTAGAATATGATCGTCTTATTGTCTCCCCAGGAATCTCATTCCGTTGGGATACGATTGAAGGGCTTGATGAAACAACTACCGAGACCATCCCCCATGCTTGGAAAGCAGGACCACAAACATCAATACTTAAAAAACAATTAAATGCAATGAAACAGGGTGGAACCTTTGTAATGTGTGCTCCGCCAAACCCATTCCGTTGCCCTCCTGGACCATATGAAAGAGCAAGTATGGTTGCAACATTCCTCAAGAAAAACAACCCAAAAGCGAAATTGATTATTTTAGATGCAAAAGACAAATTCTCTAAATTTGGTCTGTTTAAAGAAGCTTGGCGTAAAAACTATGGTTTTGAATCGGATAATTCCATTATTGACTGGGTCGCAAAATCTAAGGGGGGTTCTGTTAAATCGGTAGATGCAAAAACAAAAACCATCACAACGTCGAACGGAGATAAGATAAAAGCAGACATTATCAACTATATTCCTGCACAAAAAGCCAACACAACAGCGGTTACAATGGGATTGGTTAATGCTTCAGGATGGTGTCCAGTTGATCAAGAATCTTTTGAATCTACAATGATAAAAAATGTTCATGTACTAGGTGATGCAAGTATTGCTAAACCTATGCCTAAATCTGGTTTCTCTGCAGATTCTCAGGGTAAACTTTGTGGTGCGGCTGTTGCTAACTTACTAAGTGGTAAAACCGTTAACGATTCAGCAGGACTATTTAACCAATGTTTCTCATTAGTTGCACCAACTTATGGTATTTCTGTTGCCGCCGGTTATAAACTAGATGGTAAGCACAAAATCATGAAAACGGGTGGTGGATTATATCCTAAAGATGGTAACTTCACAGGTGAAGCTCAATCAGCTCACTCTTGGTATGACAACATTACTGGTTCACTATTCAAATAAAACTCAGTAAATTAATTTGACATGAAATCTTTTACCCTAATCCTAAATTCGGATTAGGGTTTTATGTCAAATTAACTTTTTTAAATACCTACTAGAGAGCTTTGCATGAGCTAGTAGCGATAGTAAAATGTGATAGAATTTTGCAGGTTTTAGTCAAAAAATAAGCTTAATAGC
>CAYUHO010000258.1:0-1746 GCA_964444445.1 uncultured Piscirickettsiaceae bacterium
GAGATTTTCTTCTGAATTGAAGCTAATATCATCTTCTTGGCTTAGTTTTTCAACTTCATCTAAAGCATCTAATAAATCATCACTCTCGTTAGTTTCGTCCTGAGCCATTTCTTCAGACTCTTTTTCCGGCATCGCTCCCATCATTTCTAACATTTCACGGGTGGCTTCATCATCTTTTTCTATATCAATGGTCATGATTTGATCCTTGAAGTTTCTTTTATTCCTATTAATGGAAATTGGGAAGCATTAAATATGCCAAAAATCAGCAGTGTTTTCGATTGTAATCATTTCTTGAGTTGCAGGATGCGTAAAACTTAATTTGGATGAATGTAAGTGCAATCTATTCACTTTCTTAGTGAAAATTCTATCAGAATATAGGTTATCTCCCAAAATAGGATGCCCCATTTGTTGCATGTGTAATCTTAATTGGTGTGAGCGTCCAGTAATCGGGTGTAACAAAATATTGAAGCAGTTATGTTGTTGAGAAATGATTTCCCAGTTTGTTTTTGCATGCTTTCCAAGTCTAAAGTCAATTCTTTGAAGAGGTCTATTTTCCCAATCACAGCGCATGGGAAGGTTAATACTGCCATTTTTTTGACTGGCGATCCCTGAACAAATCGCTTGGTAGCTTTTGTTAGTTAGCCGGTCTTGAAATTGCCGACTAAGCTTTTTGTGTGTTTCTTTTCCTTTAGCCAATACCATTATTCCAGAGGTGTCCATATCTAAGCGGTGAACAATCAGTGCTTGCGGGCAGTACAGGTTTACTTGTCCAATTAAGGAGGCAAGCGGGTCGGCATTTCTCCCAGGAACAGAGAGTAGCCCAGTTGGTTTGTTGACCACAATGAGCTCATCATCTTCAAATAAAATCCATTCGTTATTAAAAGGCATAAATTTGATTTCTGGTTTTTTGTGTAGTTTTTGTTTTCGCATTTAGTTCGCTTGTTACCTGAATTCTCAGATAGGATTTGGCTATATGCCAAATTCCTATCTGAGGATTTGGGTGTTATAATTTATCAAATTATATTTTATCTTTAGGGTAGTGCGATGAGTCATAAAGTTTCGGTTATTTTTGTTTGTTTGGGTAATATTTGTAGGTCTCCTACCGCACATGGTGTTTTTCGACAGTTGGTGGTTGATGAAGGTTTGCAAAATGAAATTTTAATTGATTCCGCAGGAACTGCTGCTTGGCATGTTGGAAAGAATGCTGATGAGCGTTCAATTAGAACGGCACAAGATCGTGGAATTGATATGCTAGATTTACGAGCAAGAAAAGTCACGCTTGAGGATATTCAGTCTTTTGATTATGTGTTAGCAATGGACGAATCGAATTATTACGATTTGATAGATTTATCGTTACATGAAGATAAAAATAAAATTAAACTGTTTTTAGATTTTTCCGAAGAGTTTACTGAAAAAGAAGTTCCTGATCCATATTATGGTGGACCAGAAGGATTCAACCATGTTTTTGATTTGGTTACTTCGGCATCAAATGGGCTTTTGGAAGAGATTAAAATCAAGTATTTATAACACGTTTACCCCCCCGGGTGATTTTTGTTTGAAATAGGGCGTTTTTTTGGATCTTAATAGAATTTTACATTTTATAACCATTGCTGAGTGCGGTAGTTATACAAAGGCGGCTCAAAAACTTGGCGTGCCCAAGTCAAGTTTGAGTAAAAGTTTGGCTACACTAGAGGAGACACTTAACAACTGATTGAAATTCTGCGTGGACTTCTAGCCTATCAATTC
>CAYUHO010000259.1:0-1708 GCA_964444445.1 uncultured Piscirickettsiaceae bacterium
AAACCTGGCGTTGCCAGAATTTTAATCAGTTGTTAAGTGTCTCCTTAAAGAATTTGAATTAAAGTTTTTTAACGATTAGGGTATAATTACCAAAAATAGAATTTAGGGGAG
Source organism: uncultured Piscirickettsiaceae bacterium (assembly GCA_964444445.1). Lineage (GTDB taxonomy): Bacteria > Pseudomonadota > Gammaproteobacteria > Thiomicrospirales > Thiomicrospiraceae > Hydrogenovibrio. Next base: position 112 of record CAYUHO010000259.1, read on the forward strand.
AACTCATGTCTGAGTTAGCAGTACCAGTTGATTTTACAGAATCAGCTGCTGCCAAAGTAAATGGTTTGATCGAAGATGAAGGTAATCCTGATTTAAAACTACGTGTGTATATCACTGGTGGCGGTTGTTCCGGATTTCAATATGGTTTTACCTTTGACGAATCACAAACAGAAGATGATACGGTAGTCGAAAAAAACGGTGTAAAACTGATGATTGACCCGATGAGCTTTCAATATTTGGTTGGCGCAAAAATTGACTATCTTGAAGATCTACAAGGTGCAAGATTTGTAATAGAAAACCCAAATGCTTCAACCACTTGTGGTTGCGGTTCTTCGTTCAGTCCTTAACTTTTTTAGCATTTCAGGGGGAAGAAATCCCCTTTATTTTTTTGAGTAAATTATGAAGTATATTCCAGGTTTAGCAGGCGTCCCGGCAAAGGAGTCTGAAATTTCATTTATTGATGGTCAAAAAGGGATTTTGACTTATCGTGGCTACAATATTATGGAGTTGGCTGAACATTCCTCATTTGAAGAGACAACCCTATTGTTGTTGTTTGGTGACCTACCAACACAAGATGAATTTAATGCTTTTGATAAGGCGCTTAAAGAATCACGCCGAGTCAAATTTAATATTCGAAACATTATGGAAAACCTACCTGCAACCACGCACCCAATGCACATGTTACAAGTGGTCGTTGCCAGTCTAGCGAGTTTTTACCCTAGTACTGAGTATATGAAAGGCGGGACAGAGAACCAAGATTATATCAATGATGTAACCGTTAAAATTATCTCGCACATGGGAACCTTGGTCGCAATGTGGGAGCATATGCGAAATGGTTTTGAACCAATCGAACCTAGAAAAGACTTGTCTTATGCAGAGAATTTTTTATATATGGTCACAGGCGAAGAGCCCGATCCTGATTGGGCAAGGTTGTTAGATGCCTGCTTTATTTTACATGCAGAGCATACGATTAATGCTTCAACCTTTACCACCATGGTGACTGGTTCAACGCTTGCAAATCCTTGCTCGGTTATTTCTTCAGCCATTGCTTCACTTTCGGGCCCACTGCACGGTGGAGCAAACCAAAAAGTGATTGAGATGTTAGAAGAAATAGGAACACCTGAAAACGTTCGTCCTTATATTGAAGACAGATTGAAAAATAAAAAAGTCATTTGGGGGATGGGGCATCGAGAGTATAAAACCAAAGACCCAAGAGCAAAGATTTTACAAAAACTATCTGATACACTTTTGAAGAAAAAGAAAGGAACCCTGAGTCCTGCCTTTAGTACTGCGGTTGAAGTCGAGAAGGTTTGTGAAGAACTTTTAGCGCATAAAGGCGTTTATCCAAATGTTGATTTTTACTCAGGTATTTTGTATAAAGAAATGGGCTTTGACGCAGGTTTATTTACTCCTATCTTTGCCGTGGCGAGATCTGCAGGCTGGATGGCGCACTGGCGTGAGCAGTTACAAGCGAATAAGATATTTAGACCTACCCAGCTATACACCGGTGCGGGTAATGCCTGTTATATCCCAATAGAAAAACGTTCGTAAATATCTACCCCCCCCCCTGGTGATTTTTGCCAAAAAAATCACCAGG
>CAYUHO010000260.1:0-1701 GCA_964444445.1 uncultured Piscirickettsiaceae bacterium
AATCTTATAAAAAATTCATTCCCCCTTCAAAATTAATAAACTAAAAAACACAATCACTTTAAATCCACGAATAAATTCATGCGATAGCTTTAAATTTAGTTAGAATATCCTTTTTAATTACTAAGATACAAAACATGAGCAATGCACAATTAATCCTTATTGATAAACGCAATCAACCTATTAAAGAATACATCGTTGCTGTTGCTTCATCTGATGGTTTAAACATCAAAGGCATTAATGTCATCGCCTCCCCCGCAAAGGGCGAAAAAGCCTTATTAAATGCAACCCTGCAAATTCCTGCTCTAGAAAAACTTGGCTTTAATGATAAGAAGATTGTTGATTCCATTTTAGACAACATGGTGGTTAATGGAAAATCCATGCCGGTTGCCGACTTAATCAAACAAGCCAGTGATGATGAAGCTGTCCAAAAAGCACTCACCAAGTCCGTTAAAAAACTGCGAACAAAACTATTTGATTTAATTGCTGAATTTACTTCATCTGAAGTTATCAATCTAATTCAAGAGCGTCGTAACGATGCCAACTTTAAATTAAAAGAAGCGGACAAAGATACTAAGGGTAAAAATATTGTTTGTATTGATATCGAAGCAACGGATGTTTGTACTAAAGACTCAGCAGATATCATTCAAGTTTCTATTTGTGACTTAGAAGGTAAAGAACTTTATAGTCAATTGATTAACCCTGGTTATGATATTCCTGAAAATGAAAAACACAATATTTGTACTGAAATGGTACAAGATGCGCCTTTGCTCGCTGATGCTTGGGATGAATTTCACCAAATGCTAAAAGATGCTGATATTGTCTTAGCCTACAGTACAGAATCTGATTTTATGTACCTAGAAAAAAGTGCTGAAAAAAAGATGCTACCTTTTGAGCTAGATTATAACGACTGGCTTGATATTGCAGTTCATGCTAAAGATTTAGTCGGTGCATTGCGTTGGCAGTCAGAAAAAATGTACTGGTTCTACAAAACACCAAAACTAACCTCGGCTTACGAAGAAATCCTAGCAAAACCTTTCCCCGGTGATGCGCACGATGCGCTAGCCGATGCACAAGCAACGGCTGAACTCTTTAAAGCCATGTTAGAAATTGGGCGTAAATCAACGGTGGCAACTAAAAAACCAGAACCCATTAAAAATGAAATTTCAAACAACCCGTTTGCCGCTGCTTTTGCTCAAGCAAAACGCAAAAAATAAGAGTTAAGACAAATTCATGACTAACTTTAAAGATTTAGAAAAAGCAGAAAAAGGTCAAGAATTTGACTGGCAAGCCATTCAATCAAACGTTAAATACGATAGTAACGGGCTTATTCCAGCCATTGCTCAACAGTTTGATACCAAAGAAGTCTTAATGATGGCTTGGATGAATGAAAATTCCCTTCAAGAAACACTTGAAACGGGAAGGGTTTGTTATTGGTCACGTTCAAGGCAAAATTATTGGCGAAAAGGTGAAGAATCTGGGCAAATTCAAACCCTAAAATCCCTAAGCCTTGATTGTGACGCTGATACGATTTTACTACAAGTAGATCAAATTGGTCCTGCTTGCCATACAGGACGCAGAAGCTGTTTCTATTTACAAGTAAGTGATAATAATTTGGTGATCAATTCTGATCCAATCATCGACCCGAAAGACTTGTACAAAAATAAAGGCTAAGCTTTAGAAAACCTTCAGGACTTTGTTAAG
>CAYUHO010000261.1:0-1697 GCA_964444445.1 uncultured Piscirickettsiaceae bacterium
TTTTAGTGGATTTTAATATATGAGCGTTTACACAATCTAGTTTACAGGCTCCTTAGAAATCTCTTTTGCCATTTCATCAAAGCTCTGTTTTGCTTTAAATTGTTGCCAGAGTGCCTTATCATTTGCCATTGATGTTCTCACTGCTTGCTCAGCAATTTTTTCAGCGTTTTTAGCATCAATACCAACCAAAGCAAACAATCTTCCTTTTGGTCCAGTACGAGTTTTATAAATTTTAGAACCAATTAATTGCTGATCAGTAACCGTTTTTATGGTGGAACTGGTAACGGCATCGATTGTCTCGGTTTTTGCCACCCCCGTATTCCCTAAATATTTTTTAACCATTTTGCTAACACGAATCTGCATCTGCTCAGCTAAGCGACCACGACCATCTGCAGCTGCGATATCCTTCATAAAACTAATACCGCCTTTTGAGGGCTCTGCAACCCCAACTGCTGACACAGGAACACCTGCAACTGGCTGATCACAAATCCAGCCTGGTGCAGGTTTTTCAGTATTTGGAAAAACACAGTCCGCTACCAAGACATTTGTATTCCCAGTTTTTTTTGGTTCACTGCTACAACCTGAAATAACAGATAACGCAAGTATCGATAGCGCTGATATTAAAACTGCCTTTTGCATATTTAAGTTCCTTTTTTTTCAAATATTAAATCCCATACACCGTGCCCCAGCTTGTGCCCACGCTGTTCAAACTTTGTCAAAGGCCGATAATCAGGTCTTGGCATATAGTTATTTTCACCTGCTAAATTAACATATTCTTTTGCCGATGACATTACTTTCATCATGTGCTTGGCATAATCTTCCCAATCCGTGGCCATATGAAACTGCCCTCCTTGCTTTAAATAGTGAGCAATGGTTTTGGCAAACCCAGCTTGCAAAATTCGTCGCTTTTTATGCTTGGTTTTATGCCAAGGGTCAGGAAAAAACAAATAAACTCCACTCAAACTGTTTTTAGGAATACGCTGAGCTAATACTTCAATTGCATCCGCGTTAAACACTCGAACATTGGTTAAATCCCTTTCACCAACTAACTTTAATAAAGCCCCTACACCAGGACGATGAACTTCTATTCCGATATAATTGTTTTGTGGGTTATTAGCTGCCATTTCTGCCAAACTTGTTCCCATACCAAAGCCAATTTCAACAATGGTATCTGCTTCACGCTCAAATAATTGGCTAAAATCTAACAACTCATCTTTAAGCTCTAAACCATAATTTTCCCATAGGCTATCAATCGCTCCCTGCTGTGCATTAGACAGCCGACCTTGCCTTAAAACAAAACTTTTTATTCTTCTTTTTTCTTCAATCATGTTTAACTCGTATCAATATTTGTGTATTATATTATACTGATATATCATAAAGGATTCCTAAAATGGCTAGACTAGTAACCTGTTCTAAAATAGGGGAAGAACTTGAAGGGTTAGATTTTGTGCCTTTTCCTGGAGAACTGGGACAGAAGGTCTATGATAATGTTTCCAAAGAGGCTTGGAGAGAATGGTTAAATCAACAAACCATTCTGATAAATGAGTATCGTCTTTCAAGTTTAGACCAAAAAGCACAAAGCTTTTTAAAAGAAGAAATGGAAAAATTTTTATTCTCTGGTGAAGAGATCACCATGCCAGAAGAATTTACGGAAAAAAAGTAAACTAAATTATGGCTGAATTAAACGATATATTTAT
>CAYUHO010000262.1:0-1685 GCA_964444445.1 uncultured Piscirickettsiaceae bacterium
TATATAGACTTTTACCATTGATTGAGGCTTTATTTGGTTAAGGTTTTAGTAATTCCCAACCTGCCTTCTTCAGCTGCAAAAGTCGAGCAGCTCCCGAAGGAACGCGAGTGATTCCATCGCGAATGTTAGGTTCCTTGCCAAGTACTTTTGCCATGTTTCTAATGGTGTTTTTGCAGGCGCTGAAGCGGACTCCAGCATCTATTAGGGCTTGAATACGTTTGTCGTTGACGTTTTCAGCAAACATTAGGCGTACGCCGGGTCCAAAACCGACAATCTCTATATCTGCTTCGGTAGCGGAATAATGCCGCAGTAAGTTTCCGGCAACATTCAAGACCAGTGTCTGTTTGAACGGGTCAGGATCACTGATTTGTAAAACAATTTTTTCATCGGCAAATGTCTCAGGCAAGGGGGCGTTTGCAGAGACCGATAGTGCAGAGAAGCAGAGCATCGCTCCGATACAAATTGAGATGAATTTTGAGCTAATTCTATTAAGCTTCATGTGTTTAACCTCTAAAGTTTTTATTAAATTTTTAGCGCGACTTCATAGGTATAGACGAATCAAAAATGGTTTTATTCCATCTATTTTTAGCAAATAAATTTATGAGGATAACAGCATGGCTAATATCATAAATTGTTAATATATATAGAGTTTTACAAAAAAATAATTTTCGATTACCATCGAAAAATAGATATTTTCATAGAAGAAGATTTATGTCTTTGACATCAAAAATTAGCAGCTTGTTCTTTTGCGAGCAAAAACGAAAAAGGCAATTAGATGCCCTGATTGAGGAGAGGTATCAAAACCTATACCGGTTGGCTTACGCTTGGTGTCACCAAGCTTCTCAAGCTGAAGATTTGGTACAAGAAACATTTTTAAAAGCTTTATAAAGCAGTGATGATCTTGATCGTTTGGAGTCTTTTGATGCATGGCTTGCGAAAGTTATGCACAACCATTTTTTGGATACAGTACGCTATAACCAGCGCTGGAAAATGGTTGATGAAATTGCAATTGACCATTTCTATTCAGCAGAGTGCAATGAGAGCGTGTTGATTGAGCAACAGACATCAGAATGCCTATGTAAAGCGATGGCAAGCTTGCCTTTTGAACAGCGTGAGGTGATTGCTTTAGTAGACCTGCAGGGGTTCTCCTATAAACAGATATCTGAAATTACTGGTGCACCTATTGGAACCGTGATGAGCCGTATTTCTCGTGGTAGAGAGAACTTGATAAAACGAATGCAACAGATAGAAAAAGGGCAATCAAAGATTGTTCCTTTACGGAGATAGACATGAGCCATTCAATTCAAACTTATCAACTACATGCCTATTTAGATGGCGAGTTAAGTGAAGATGAGTGCTTGGAAATTGAAAAAGCGCTTGATTCTGACCCTGAATTGCGTGAGCAACTCGCACAACTCAATAGTTTGAAAAGAGTGGTCAAAGACTCGCTTTCAAGTGTGCCTGTGCCACCTAAAAACCGCAAATCTGATAATCGTCACAGTGCTTTTTGGAATTTACCTAGAACAGCGGCTGCTTCACTTTTTTTAGGTCTGGTTTTAGGTGCCGGGCTATTTAAGGCTTTTGTATACCAGATCGATTCTTTTGGTGTTGTTGAACAAGCCGTTTCAGATAACTATTTAGTTCACCTCGATTCTGATTCACCGAAAAAGCAGCAAAAAGCGATT
>CAYUHO010000263.1:0-1662 GCA_964444445.1 uncultured Piscirickettsiaceae bacterium
AAAGAGAAGATGGAAAGCTGATTTGGGGAACCCATTTAAAACAGCGGATTAAAAAGCATTTTACCCAACGTAAGGATTTTAAGTTTGAGGTGTTTTGCGATTGGCTAACCACTGATAATTGTTATGTTTCACTTGATAAAACCAATAAAGACAAGTGGGGTTCACCCGTTGGTTTGGTTAAAGTTGGTTATCATCCTCATGATTTAAAAGTAGCACAGTATTTGGTTGATAAGGGCAAACAAGTCATGCAAAAAATGGGCGCGAGTAAAGTTTGGGGGAATGCCTTTACGTCACCAACGCCGAACTTAGTGGCTGGCGGATTGAGATTTGGAAATGACCCAAAAACATCTGCTTTAGATGCTGATTGTCGGGTGCATGGTACAGACAACTTGTTTGTGACTGATGGCAGTTTTATGCCTAATGGCGGTAGTATTACACCGACCTTTACAATTTATGCCAATTCATTTCGAGTGGCAGATAAGATAAAAGAACAGCTTTTGGCAGTATTCTAATCCTAATTAAGGATTAGATAATAAGGTTGTTTTAAATCCGTTTTTGAGATTTGACCTTAGCCAAAATCAGCTTCACAGCGTTTCATTGCATCCCAATAGGCTTTATTATTATCTTTAAGTTTTTCAGTACTGCTATTACTCCAAAGCTTGTTTGCTTCTTTTTTACAGCTATCAAGTTTCGATTCTGAACAGCTAGTGACAACAAATACCAATGTAATCAGTGTAAAAATTTTTAACATAATTTTGCCCACTAAATCATATAATATAAACAGTTCTTAAACACGGAAGCCATTCTAAATGCAAGCCAATGAAAATAAACCAGAAATAGATTGGGCGCAGAGATATAGTGATTATCTAGCAGGTAACCCATCAAGGCAAGAGCGGATTGTCTATCAGCGTGACCGAGCAAGAGTTATTCATTCAGCATCTTTCCGTCGTTTACAAGCAAAAACGCAAATATTTGGTTTAAATGAATCGGATTTTTATCGTACTCGTTTAACGCACTCTATGGAAGTGGCACAGATTGGATCAGGCTTGGTGGAACAATTGATAACAGTGGGTGAAGGACAGAACTACTTTAATTGGCTACCATCTTTTTATTTGATTGAGGCGATTTGCCTAGCACATGACTTAGGTCATCCACCATTTGGGCATGGTGGGGAAACAGCTTTAAACTATATGATGCGTAATCACGGTGGGTTTGAAGGCAATGCACAAACCTTCCGTATTTTGGCTAAGTTAGGCGAATTTACACCTGATAATGGTATTGACCTTTCTAGGCGTGCAAGTTTGGGGGTTTTAAAGTATCCAAAGATTTATGACCATGTCATTGAAAAAGATAAGGCTTATTCAGAGAAACGAAATCAGGAAGATGCACTCGATTTTAAAACACTTTCCATGAAAGAATGGCGACCGCCTAAAAGTATCTACTGCAATGAAAAAGAAATGTTTGACTGGGTGTTGGATTTATTTAGTGAGCAGGATAAAGCTAATTTTACCCAACTAAAACATAATCCAAACGGACATGATGCCACACAATACAAAGCACTTGATACCACCATTATGGAGGTTGCAGATGATATTGCCTACGGAATTCATGATTTAGAAGATGCGGTGGCAATTAATCTGCTTCAAAAAGAGCTATGGAATC
>CAYUHO010000264.1:0-1635 GCA_964444445.1 uncultured Piscirickettsiaceae bacterium
TTTGCGAATGCAAAAAAAGTGACGCTTTAAACTGTCCGCTGGAGCTATTTGTTAGATTCATTTTGCGTTAGAACCAGATGGTTTATTTGTTGCTCTTGCATCGATTAAAATCAATTCGTTGCTTTGTTTAAGCTCTAATTCTTTCAATGCCTTTAGAATTTTTTCAAACTCTGAATCTGTAAAATAAAGGATGACCTTAATTGATTTTTTAGTTTGATTCGCAGCCTTGTATACCTCTACCTGCTTGGCTAAGTTTTGCTTAAGCTTACTATTACTGGCCAGTTTAAACTCAACTAACGTACTATCTTTAGAACCTCTAGATATTTTGTAATCTACAGGCCCACGACCATTGTTAACCTCTGAATTCACATCATCATCTGAGGCATACCAAGTAAGCCGAAAGATCAATTGCAAATCTGACTCTCTTTTTACAGGCTCTCCTTTTACATAAAACAGGCGATAGCCATCATTATTTTCAATCACCTGTTTAAGAAATATAACTCTATTATATGCCTCATCGAAGGTGTCACCTTTTTGAGAATAAAATGACTTCTGATCACGAAGAGTCTCAACAAGATTTGTAACTTGACGAATAAATACTACCTCTGTTTCCTTAATTTTTTGTTCACTTAGGGCGACAGCATCTTCTTTGTGATCTTCTTTAAACCGAATGTAATGATCGATAAGAGCAGGAAACTTACGGAGTGTTCGTGATATAGCTTCATTAATTTCACGTTGATTTGCACGGTCAGGAATCTGTCGAAGAAGATAGTCATTTATTTGTGCGCGAAGCTCTATATTTGGTATTGATTCAGCTATTTCATCAAAATCACCAATTATGTCGTGTTTGTTAATCCATGCATCATCTTTAGTTAGAATATCTTTAGGGGTGAGCAAAACAAAGTCACCATCGATATATGGCAACGTATATGTCTTAGCGTTCCATTGCCTAGTATTGTAATCAAAGCTGGCGTGCTTAACACTAACGCTTTTACATCTTGAGTTATCAATATATCTTTTTGAAAAACTTTGTGTGTATTCGCAGATATAGCCTTTTATTAGGTTGGTAGTAAAGTCACTAATACTGTCTTTACCCACCCCGTCCTTAATAAGACAAAGCTTTTCAAGATGACTACTTTGAGTTATTTGCTCCGCCCCAAAATCATTAAATATCGTACTTAGGTTATCATTCAATGCTGTGGCAAATTTTGGGCCGAGGCCTAATCCGCCATTGCCGACCTTGCTATAACCCAACCAATTTTGCTTAACCTCAGGGAACAGGAACCAATGATTGACAAGGCCTTTTGAAATAGTCCCTTTGTCTGACATTCTTCTCAAAAAAGTAATATATTTAATTATTTCTTGATGCAGAGCTTCGTATTCGTCTTTATCACTACTAAATAATAAAAATGGATCGATAAAAACAGGCAAATCATTTATCAATGAAACATTGAAAGCACCGTATTCTTCTAGGTCATCCGTAGAAACTCTAAAGTAGTCTGAAAAATATATATTCACTCGTTCCCTCTTTTGAATCTAACTATAAGCATCACCAGTTGCTAAAAGAGGCACGAGTTTTTAGCAATCAGGTGCATGCTCTTGTTAGAATTGGCAGGTAAACTACTGAAACTAACC
>CAYUHO010000265.1:0-1614 GCA_964444445.1 uncultured Piscirickettsiaceae bacterium
CATCTGTATGTTAAAAAGAAAGATAAGATTTTTAATTTAAATGCACTGATGTTGGCAACTGGCTATGCTATGGCTAAAAGTGAAGATAATAACAACCTTCACCAAGCTTGTTACTATCATGCTGAGCAGCAAGCACGTAAGCAAGATATCGCCTTGTGGAGTCTACTGAAAAAACAACCCGAGTTAAATTATCCTCTTGTCCAGTCAAGTAAGATTAATTTAGAGGACAATGGCTTTCGGATTTATAAGGGCAAAATTGTGAGTGTTCAAAAAGGGTCATCAAACTATATTTTAAATATGGATACGACAGGCATTCGCATAAGTAAAGAATACTGGAAATATTTTGACTATGAACAATTATTAGAATTAAAAAACCAAGAGATTGAAGTAAGAGGATTTGGCTTTTTATATAAAAAAGCCATGTATGTGAGGATCCAATCACCTAATGCAATCGATAAATTAAGGGAAAAAAATGTCAGAACTACAGAATGACCGATTTTTAAGAGCACTATTAAAAGAACCTGTTGATAGAACACCTGTCTGGATGATGCGTCAAGCTGGGCGTTATTTGCCAGAATATAAAGCAACACGAAAAGTCGCCGGTTCATTTATGGATTTGTGTCGTAATAAAGAGCTCGCAAGTGAAGTTACTTTGCAGCCACTTGAACGCTTTCCACTAGATGCAGCAATCTTGTTTTCAGATATTTTAACGATTCCAGATGCGATGGGGTTAGGATTGCGTTTTGAAACAGGTGAGGGACCAGTATTTGACCGCCCAGTTCGAAGCTTAGCGGATGCAAAAAAACTTTATGTACCTGATATGGATTCAGATTTGGGTTATGTCATGGATGCGGTATCGACCATACGCAAAGATTTAAAAGGGCGAGTACCTTTGATTGGTTTTTCAGGTAGCCCTTGGACCTTAGCAACCTATATGGTAGAAGGAAGTTCAAGTAAAACCTATTCAATAATCAAAGCGATGATGTATGACCAGCCGAAAACTTTACACCATATACTGGATGTACTTGCAGACTCGGTAATTGCTTACCTAAATGCTCAGATAGAAGCGGGGGCACAGGCTGTTCAAATCTTTGACACCTGGGGAGGCGTGTTGACCCCACGTGATTATAAAGAGTTTTCTTTACGGTATATGGCAAAAATTGTTGATGGTTTAAAGCGTCATAATGACGGTAGAAACGTCCCCGTTATTTTATTTACCAAGGGGGGAGGGCAATGGTTGGAAGATATGGCAGCAACTGGCTGTGATGCACTTGGGCTGGATTGGACAACGGATATTGACGAGGCTAGGGCACGAGTAGGTGACCAAGTTGCTTTGCAGGGAAATATGGATCCAAGTATTTTATATTCTTCGCCAGAAAGAATTAGGCAAGAGGTTGCTACGATTCTAGAAAAGTATGGTCAAGGCAGTGGACATGTTTTTAACCTAGGACATGGGATTCATCCTGAAGTTAACCCTGAACATGCTGGTGCTTTTATCAAAGCTGTGACAGAATTAAGCAGTAAATATCACGCTTAGAAACCTTTGCATGAGATTAGTCACGATTAATCTCATGCGAAAGTATTACTTAGTTATTTAGTGAGTGTCCTTAAGGA
>CAYUHO010000266.1:0-1602 GCA_964444445.1 uncultured Piscirickettsiaceae bacterium
TTATTGTTTATTTGCAGCTTATTAAAAAGGAAGTTATGCGCTAAAAATCACCAGGGGGGTAATGAATAAGGTTAATTATTACCTTTAATTTATATACGACATAGTTCGCGACATATTTTTTGGTAACCTATTGTTATTATGTTGTTTTTGTTTAATAATATACGACATAATATACGACATTCTAAGATAAGCTTATGAGCATTGAAGCAGAAGATTTTTTAAGTAGACAAATTGCAACCAGTAAAGAAATTCAAAAAAATTGTGATCTAACCGCAAGGCAGGTTGCTACCCGTATTAAAAAACTGGGTGAACGCATTATTGTGATTCCAAATGGAAGAAGCCCAAAGTATGCATTAACCCAAAATGCATTTGGGATGGGTGACAGTATTCATATTTGGGAGGTTGATAATTTTGGTAAGCATGTTGCTATTGGTACTTTAAGGCCCTTGGCAACGGGTGGTTTTTTTGTTCAAGCATTAGTTGGTTTACCTCGTGTTTTTTTGGGAGAAGCGGGTAATGGTCTGTATGATGACTTACCTTATTTTTTACGTGATATGGCACCCCAGGGTTTTTTAGGTAAAAAGGTTGCAGAAAATTTAGCGAAACAGAATAATCAATTCCCTAGTCATTTATCCGATTGGAAAAATGAGCATATAGGGCGTTATTTGTTAGCCAATACAGAAACCAGTATGGGTAATTTAAAGTTTGGTAATAATGTTGATTTGAATACTCGTTCCTGTTTCCCAAAACATCGTCGTTCGGATTATTTAGCCATTGCTGATGATATTATCAGTAATGATACCATTCTATCTTCTGCTGGCGGTGAACAACAAAAGTTTACAACCTACTGTACAGACATTAATGCACATGTTTTAGTCAAGTTTTCGCCAAAGGGAGACAGTGAAAATGCAAAACGTTGGAAAGACATCCTAATCACAGAATACCATGCTTCTAAGGTGATTAACCAATCAAAAATGGTTAATGCAGCAGAAACAGAATTAATAGAAGATGGCGGAAGACTTTTTTTAGAGTCAAAACGATTTGACCGTTCAGGAGAGTTTGGTAGACGTTCAATGCTTTCCTTACTGATGATTGATGCAGAATTTGTCGGTTCTGGTGATAACTGGCTTCGTTCTACTAAAGCACTTAATCAGCAAGGGTTATTAACCGATCAAGATGCTTATAATGTAGCGTTTCTATCAGATTTTGCTAAATTAGCCTATAACACAGATACACACCTTGGCAATATTAGTTTTGAAACCCATCATAATGGGTTTGCACTTTTGCCTATTTATGACATGGGGTCAATGGCATTTGCGCCCAAGAGTAATGGCGAAGTGACAGCATTTGCTTTACGAGAAGTGGTTTTACAAGAAAGTCGTTATAAAGACTTTGCACTTCAGGGAGCCAAATACTTTTGGGATGCTGTTTTACAAGACCCAAGAACTTCCAATGAGTTAAAACAATTTATTACAAGCGAATTGCTGGTTAGTGAACCCTTTAAGACCCTGTAAATCATCTTGCATGAAGAACGCTTAAAAAATCTACTTTAAGGAGACACTTAACAACTGATTGAAATTATGCGTGGACTTCTAGCCCATC
>CAYUHO010000267.1:0-1598 GCA_964444445.1 uncultured Piscirickettsiaceae bacterium
CTACTTAAACGACTACTTAAACAACCTCTTAAATCTCTCTGTTACCATATCCGCCATCATTTCCAAAAAATAAGTACCTAGGTCAGGCGTAAATCGATTGGAAGTTGCCCCTAATGCTAACACACCCCATATTTTATGGTCACCTAATGGCAACAAACAAACTGATTCCATCTTATCTTTTGTATGAAACAATCCATTTTGCCACTCATTCTCTAGCAAGCCACAAGCTGGTTTTTTAGGAACAAGTGCTGACTTTAACGTCGACACCCAGCCTTGACTCAAGCCTAATTGAGTTATACCGTTAACATTCTGTTTTGGTACATCCCAAGAAACTAAGGCAATATATTCAACTTCAAATAGATTTTCCATGGTTTCATAAATCACGTTAACCGCTTCTTGTTCAGTCTCAGCTGCTAACAAATAATTTGATAGTTGGTAGACTTTGCGTAATAACTCACCATTTTCACCAGCCATATCTTTTAAAGCATCTATTTCAATTTGCAACCTATCTCTCTGTTCTCTTAATTGAAAAACCTGATGTTCTAATAACGAAATTGCCTTACCTGTTTTAGGGTGCGGAATGCTCAGGTTGTCTAATAAGTCTGGAAAAACATGAAAAAACTCTCGGTTCTGATTGAAATAGTTTGCGACATCTTCAGCTTGAATTCTATTACTCATCTTAAATTGGTATCCTTCCTTCAAATACGGTTGTTGCAGTCCCTGTCATCATAACAGACGAATCTAATTTTCCATCCCATTCAATCAATAAGTCTCCACCAGGTAAAGAAACTTTTACCTTATTTCCTACCTCAGACCAACGTCTAAAAACAACCATCGCAGCACAAGCACCTGTTCCACAAGCCAGCGTTTCACCAGCTCCTCTTTCAAACACCCTTAGTTTTAGGTGGTTAAAAGATGCCTTTTCGACAAAACCGACATTAACTCTCTCTGGAAAAAATTTATGCGACTCAATGCCCGAACCGATTTCATTAACCCTAGCGGAATTAACATCTGCTACAGACAAAACAGCATGTGGATTTCCCATAGAGACCGCTCCAATTTCAAAAACTTCCCCAGCATAGGTTAAAGCATACTTTTCCTGTTCTTTTTCCACAGAAAATGGCAAGCTACTTGGATTAAAATTAGGCAAACCCATATCGACAGCAACGAGATTCGTTTCAACTAGATTAAGTGTAATAACGGATGACTGGGTTTCAACCAAAATTTCTTTTTTATCGGTCAGGCCTTTATCATAAACAAATTTAGCAAAGCACCTTGCGCCATTTCCACACTGCTCAACTTCAGAACCATCTGCATTAAAAATACGATATTTAAAATCAACCTGCTCTGATTTTTCAACCAGCAATAACTGATCAAAGCCAATACCAAAATGTCGGTCAGACCATTTTTTAATAAGATTAGCACTTAGCTCAAAAGACTGATTAATGGCATCAATTACCATAAAATCATTTCCCAAACCCTGCATTTTTGTAAACTCTATTTGTTCTTGCATTTTTACTTACTAATATTTAAAAGACTAATGCATTATCGCAAATCCCAATTTAGAAAAGTAAAAATTTACCACAAAAAAAAGGCTC
>CAYUHO010000268.1:0-1588 GCA_964444445.1 uncultured Piscirickettsiaceae bacterium
TCTTTTAAACTACAGAGTTAACACCTTGTTTTTAAAAGCCTTTATAAAAATGGCACGATTAATTCTTTGTGTTCTGTGAATTTAAACAAATTTTTAACAAATCCACTTGGAGACTAAACTATGAAAAAATCATTAACCTTAAAATCCCTTCTTGTTTCTATGGCAATAACAACTTCAGCTGCGGTGACACTGATGCCTGTAACAGCGCAAGCTGAGTTTTCTGCAAATATCGCAGCTGCATCAAACTACATGTGGCGTGGTGTAACCCAAACAAATAATAACGCAGCAGTGCAAGGTGGAATTGACTTTTCATCTAAATCAGGTGTGTATGTTGGAACCTGGGGTTCAACACTTGGTGGAAGTGCAGGTTATGAACAAGATGTCTATTTTGGCTACGCTGGTACGGCAGCTTCAATAGACTTTGATCTTGGTTACATTTATTACGCTTATCCTGTTCAAGATAAAGTTGATTTCTCTGAAGTCTATGGTTCTGTTAGCAAATCTGGTTTTACAGCGGGTTTAAACTACTCAGTTTCTGAAGCTGCTGATAACGCTGATACGGGTGATATCTACATGTTTGGTTCTTACTCAATGGATTTATCAGATAAAACAAGCTTTGCCATCACGGCAGGAAATCAAAGTTTTGCCGAAAAAGGCTCTGATTCATACTCTCACATCCAAGCAAGCTTTTCAGCAGGTGACTTCACGTTTGCTTATGATAAACTGATGGATGATAAAGTGAATGCTACCAATGAAGACAAGTTAATTCTGTCAATTACCTACTCTCAAGACTTATCTTTCTAAAAAGAACTTTAATACAATAGTCGGAACAAAAGCCCGTTTATTCGGGCTTTTTTTTATCTGCACTGGTCAAGCGATTAATCAATCCAAATATTTCAAAAAAGATTAGTGTTTCATTATCGCCATTTACAAATAGGTACTTTTATGTAAAACTAAACTAGTTAAATGTAACCGGAAATACCCATGAGTAATGATCTTTTAGCAAAGATTGAAGAATTGAATAATATAGGAATCGCACTTTCAGCAGAAAGAGATTCAAAACAGCTATTAGAAAAAATTCTTACCGGCGCTAAAATGCTTACCAATGCTGATGGCGGGACACTGTATCGTGTTAATAATAACAATCAATTATGTTTTGATGTTATTCAAAATGACAGTCTGCAAATTCACCTTGGTGGATCTCAGTCTGAAAAAATTCCATTCCCCCCTTTACCCATTACTCTCCCGAATGGAGAAGAAAATCTTTCAGCTGTTGCTACCTATGTTGCCAATAAACAAGAAACGGTTAACATAAAAGACATCTACACTGATAGCAAGTTTGATTTTAGTGGTGCTTTAAAATTTGATCAAAGCACTCAATACCGAACCAAATCAATGCTCGCCATCCCCCTAGTTAACTTCGAAGAAGAGTGTTTAGGAATCCTACAGCTAATCAACGCACAGGATGAGACGGGTAAAATAACGGATTTTGATGCTGAGGCAGAGAGTATTGCTCGATCACTTGCATCTCAGGCCTCTATTGCACTTTCTAACAATAAATTAATTGAAGAACATAAAACCCTATTCG
>CAYUHO010000269.1:0-1584 GCA_964444445.1 uncultured Piscirickettsiaceae bacterium
AACAACTGGTAATAGATTCGTTATATTTCAATTACTTGGGTTTTTAGTTGAATGATTTTAGTTTTATGATTTTTAGAATGAATTTTGTAGTGATTTACAAAGGGCAGGGATAGTCCTGATAAACCTCTCTGTAGGCCTTTGAAAAACTGAATTATCAATGTTTATAAATCGATTTTGTTTTACCGCTGTTATACTCGGGTAGTTAAGCCAGTTAGATTTCCATCTATTATGTTGTTTCTGATTACCTCCAAGTAGGATGATATCTGGGTTTTTTTTGATAACCGCTTCGATACTTACCTTGGGTGCCAAGATTGTTTGGTCTCCGAACACATTCTTTGCACCACACAATTTGATTGCTTGGCTAACAAACTGGTTTTTGCCAACCGTGTATATTGGTTGATCCCAAATTTGATAAAATACTTTTTTTGTCGGAATAGATGATTTTTTTTCAGAGAGTTCATTTATGATTTTACGAAGAGAGTTCGCTTTTTTTGAGGCCAATTTTTCGTGGCCTGTCAGTTTTCCAATCGTGATAATTTGTTCGGGAATATCCTTTAACGAATATATTTCTGTTTGTATGACGTTTATTCCCATCGCTCCTAGTTTTTTAATTTCTTTCGAATTATTATTCGATTTCCAAGACAAAACGACAGTTGGGTTCAGTTTAATAATCTGCTCAATATTAATTGAATTAAAGTGACCAACAGAAGGTATTTTAAGAGAGTCAGCAGGGTAATCAGAATTACTATCTCGCCCAACTAACAGATGACCAGCCCCTGCGGAATAAACCATTTCAGTTAAATGAGGAGCAAGGGTTACGATTCTAATAGCAGAGGAATTGCCATTTTTGCTAACAGCATGAAAGATAACCAAGAATAGGCATACAAAGGTTAACAGCTTCATTAAAAATCAATTCCTATTTGAGCTTTAACACCAGCTTTATAAGCATGTTTTTCATCTTTTATATGGGATACGGTATCGGCAATTTCTTTTAATTCCGCAATGGCAGAACGCCCTGTAATAACGACATGCTGCATAGCAGGTTTATTTTTTAGAGCTTCTAAAACAATAATTTTATCTAAGTATTGATAACTTAATAAATAGGTAAGTTCATCTAATACCACAAGATCATAACGTTCATCAGTCAGTATTTTTGTTGCAATTTTCCAACCTGCTTGTGATGTTTTGATATCTTGAGTTTTATCTTGTGTGTCCCAAGTAAAACCGTCACCTAAAATGTGCCAGTCACAGTTTTTTTGTGATTTAAAAAAAGCTTCTTCTCCTGTATCGGTTCGGTTTTTAATAAACTGACAAACCCCAACTTTCATGCCATGCCCCAAGGCACGAGCAATCATTCCAAAAGCCGAGGTAGATTTTCCTTTACCATTACCCGTTATAACAAGTATTAAGCCTTTTTCATCTGTTGCCTTTTTAATAGAAGCATTAATTTGTTCTTTTTTTCGTTCCATTTTTGTTTGGTGATACTTTTTTTCTTTATTGTTAGACATTTGAATTTACTTTGAACAATGTTGATTAAGAGAGACCTTTGCACAACCTAAAGTCGGCTAAAAATGGCTGAAATTT
>CAYUHO010000270.1:0-1580 GCA_964444445.1 uncultured Piscirickettsiaceae bacterium
TTTTTAATCCGCTGTTTTAAATGGGTTCCCCAAATCAGCTTTCCATCTTCTCTTTTCAAGTCATTTGCCTCAGCAGTTGGGCTTGGTGGATCAAAAACAAAATCTAACGTCCCACCCTTTACAGGTTTATCAAAAAACTTTTTATCATTAATAAAATACCAATCTTGCAATGCTCGATTAAAAAAAGGGCCTCTTACACTTAAATCGCTTGCTTGCTGTTTAGTAAACTGATTCAAGTCAAACTCACCATGTCCCGTCCCTCCAGCACAACAGTGTAAATTTTTACCAACTTGCTGATACTTATTACCAATACCATTTGGATGTGCTGTGGTTTGCGAGCTAAGCAATAAACGACTTGATTCAATTGAATAACAGGCAACGACGATAATTTTTGCCTTTAGATTAATCGTTTCATTCTGACTGTCATAATAATCGACCGATTCAGCATTGCCTTTTAAATTCGTATTAATTCGATAAACCTTAGCCTGTGGGATAATCTCAAGATTACCTGTTTTTAATGCCATGTTTAGCAAAGAAGCACGAGAACTTGCTTTCGCACCCGAGCGACAACCATAACTACCACAATAGCCAGAATATTCACAACTGTTTCGACCATTATGAGGTTGCGACAAAATCCCCCTTGCCATCGGTAAAGGATGAAAGCCCAATTCCTTACAGGACTTATCAAACCAATTGGAAATAGGGTGTTCAACAGTAGGTGGAAATGGATAGTCTGGGGTTGAGCGAGGTTCAAGATTTGGATGCTTAACGATTTTTCCAGATACACCAACTATCTGTTCTACTTTTAAATAATAAGGCTCTAAATCCTGATAGGAAATTGGCCAATCAACCGTATTCGAGCCTTCAATTTTTCCAAATTCAGAAACTAAACGAAAATCTTCAGGCTTCAAACGATGAAAATAACCACTCATAAAATTAGAAGCCCCGCCCACAATATTGCCCCCCCAAAACTGAGCAGTTTGATAACGAATCCAACTACCATCATCTGTGGGTTCTTCTAAAGTATGTCTCTCATATTTCTTGATGGAACGAAAAGTATTTCGCCGAGTTGACTGCTCATCTTTAAAAAAATCTTCCTCATTAAACCACCCTCCTTTTTCTAAAACCACAACAGAGAACCCAGCTTTAGAAAGCTCATAAGCAACGGGCCCTGCTCCCGCACCACTGCCCACGATACAAACATCATGTTCCTTAATATTGTTTTTAACTTTCACCGATAACCCCATAATTTAAATAAGTATTACTCTTATTTGGTCGAGGAAAACCAGGCTGATGTTCTAACCATTGCCAACCAATTCCATTTGGGTTTCCTCCATAAGCAGGGTCAAGTAATAGTGCTTCCATTAAATAATAAATGATGAGTGATAGCCAGTTCTCCCCAAATGAAGATTTTTCAATTTTAACGAGAGAATCATTTTGCTGTTTTTCAGTCAATTCAATAAATTTTTTACCGAATAAATCTTCCGTAAAAACATCAATACTGACTAAACCTTTTATTAAATAGGCTGGGTCACCATCTGCAATATTATTTGGATCTTCTAACGCCCAATGTAAATATT
>CAYUHO010000271.1:0-1556 GCA_964444445.1 uncultured Piscirickettsiaceae bacterium
TAAGAATAATTCAAAGTGATTGTTTTCTAGCGCGGCATAAATTTTCGAAACTAAACAGGATTCAAATAAGTATTTTTATGGCAAAGCGATAAAATAAATATAGATTATATTTTTGCAATCAATGGCTTGTATATGGTCTAATTAAGGGTTAAGTAAAGAGGAAAGATACAATGCAGTATAAAATAACAAAAGACGAAGCCTATAACGCACAACGTCCGCATCACATATTTAATGTTAACGTTATTGTGACACACTTGGCAGCACCTTATGTCATTCTCGAGCTAGCCCGTGGTTCGTCACTGCCCTTTATCATCGTACCTATCGTTTCTGGGTTAGTTATTTTTTATTTGTACTCTCAAAGTAAAAAGACGATTGCAGGTGAAAGTTGGTTTACGGCTGCTCACTGGACCTTAGCATGGCGACGCGGACGTAATTTATTATTGTCATATGCGACAGCAATCGTCGTTTTTACAGTTGCATCTTTGCTTGGTAGTCTTTTTGGCGGAGGCTTGATGATGAATGACTTTTCTGAAGAAGGTTCTTCCACCTCGATTGTTGAAAAAATAGGCACTTTCTTTTCCGCAATCGTTATTTTCTTTACGGTTTTATATAATTTCTTACAAACAGGTATTTCAGTTTACGATGCGGGTAAAGGTATTGTTGATGAAAAAATTGAAGAATTTGTCCCACGTGATGAAAATTCAAACATTGAGATTCCAGAAGATGAAAAAACAGTATGAGTAAACAGCCAATGAAAATTAGGGTGATTGTTTGGTGGGTTGTACTTTTAGCCGTTGTACTAACCATTCTCCTGATGCTTATCCCCAAGCCTAGCCAAAAAGTAAATTCTGATACCCTGCCTTGGAAAAGCCATTTTAATGCAGAAAACAAGCTGGTTGCCTTGGGGTTGGTCTTGACAGAAAGTACGCCAAACGATGCAGTCAAATTATTTGGTTATGATTACGAAATACTGGCGTTTTCAAAAAAAGATGGCTCTGAAAAAGTGATAGAAGTTTATTTTCCTACCATGAATGTCGCCAGAATAAGGGGCGTTAGCACGCTTATTCTTGATGTTTCTGAAGATGAACTTTCGCAGATGTATGGACGCGGGATTAAAACCACGGTAAATTCTTCAGGTAATCGTCAAGTGACACTTTTGAATGAAGATGCGGTTTCATTAATGGATAACAAAATAAAGTACCTAACCTTTGTTCCTAAAAAGAATTTACCTGAACAAATGTTACGGAATCGCTTTGGTGAGCCCACAAAAATAAAGCCAGCGGAAGATGAATTAACTCGGTGGTTTTATCCTGAAAAAGGGTTAGAAATTATCGTAAATCCTGATGGTGCAGAAATTTTACAATACTACCCTGCTGTAGGCACACTGAATAACTAACGTGAAATTCTATGCTTATCAGCATAATGCACCCAGCGCCCTTTTCTCGTTCCCAAGCTCCAGCTTGGGAATGCTTATGGGTTTAGCGTGTGTTGAGTTGTTTTGTAAAGGAACTCCCAAGCTGGAGCCTGGGAGCTAGAAAAATATTTCAAAATAGGTC
>CAYUHO010000272.1:0-1535 GCA_964444445.1 uncultured Piscirickettsiaceae bacterium
TAAAAAGAAGGGTTTTTTGTGTTTTAGTTATTAAGTTATTCCTTAAGGAGACACTAAATAACTACAACAATAATCTGCAGGGGTTAAAACCTTTATTTCAAACTTAGAATCTGCAGGCACTTCAAAACGGTTTCCAGGAAAGATTTTTTGCCAACTCGTTTCATTTGGTAATAGTACCTCAACATCTCCTGCTAACATTTCCATTATTTCTGCGGCCTCTGTACTAAAGGTATATTCACCTGGCATCATAATACCTAACGTTTTAATTGAACCATCTGAGAACTGAATCGTTCTGCTCGTGACCTTACCATCATAATAAATATTAGCTTCTTTGGTTACAGTTACATTTTCAAAATTTGACATTTTTACTCCTTAGCGTTTTCAATATTTTTAGGGGAAATCCATTTATACGCAATTATAATGGCAAAAACAACTAAAACAGCATTAATATAAAATGAAGTGTTTGCACCATAGTTAAACCAAATATAACCAGCCAACAATAACCCAAGAGCTCCTCCAAGCCCATGACTAATTGAAGCATAAACAGCCTGTCCTCTGCTCTGATTTTTCCCTGTAAAAATACCATCAATTAAATAAATAGCCGCGGCATGAAAAAGTCCATAACTGGCAGCATGTAATAATTGAGCTAAAAATAACAACGTTAAACTCTCAACTCCTAATGGAATAATAAACCAACGAATCATCGTTAACCATAAGCTTAATAACATTAATCCTTTAGCTGAATTATGTTTAAACAAAGGAACCATATACAAAAACACAACAATTTCTGCAATCACCCCGATTGCCCAAAAAAGTGCTATCCATGTTTTATTATAACCAGCATCACTCAAAAAAATGCTATAAAACCCGTAATATGAACCATGTGAAAACTGAATTAATAAACTCACTAATAACAGTGCAATAACAGAAGGTTGTTTGACTATTTGCCAAAATCTATCAACCTCACTCACCTCTGAACTGAGTTTTTGTTCTTTTAAAAAAACGGTATCAAACCAAACAATGAAAGCAAAAAACAACACCAACAATGGAAAATATTGCATTGAAATTAAATCAAACAACCCTCCTACCACAATTACTGAAAAAATAAATCCAACCGAACCCCAAAGACGAATTTTTCCATAACCTGCTTTTGAAATATTGGATATTTTCAATACACTAAAAGTATAAGACTCAAAAAGAGGCAATGAAGAATGAAAGAAAAAACTAAATAAAAAAACAGTCAGTAATACCAAATAGTATTCACTTTGATTGGCAAAAAAAAGTAGAAAAGCGAAGGTTAAAAAAGAGCACCACTTGACCCAAAAAATTTTAAGGCCCGTTTGGTCAGATACCCAACCTAAAAGATTTGGTGCTACCAGTTTTGTGATCACAAAAACGGCAGATAACTGTCCAATTTGAATCGCATCAAATCCTAAAAATTGATAATACAGGCCTGAATACGGAATAAAAATGCCAAAAACGGCAAAATAGAAAAAATAAAAACTGGAAAGTTTTATATGTGTTGACATATCAAG
>CAYUHO010000273.1:0-1502 GCA_964444445.1 uncultured Piscirickettsiaceae bacterium
GGGCTAGAAGTCCACGCAGAATTTCAATCAGTTGTTAAGTGTCTCCTTAAGAAACAATAAAAAAGCCCTTTGCACTATTCGTTACAAAGGACTTTTTCTAGTTCCTGCACGTGGGAATTAGAGCTTAAGTCACTTTTATCTTTGTCTGATACAAAGTATGCAAATATAGCTCCCATAACGGCAAGTAGCAACATAGCAGTTACACCTATTTCTAAACTTGTCATTTTGAAACTCCTTTATAAACGATACTACAATTTTGGATTAACTCTTCTTAAAACGAAATCCTAGTAAACCTAAGCCAAGTGCAAACATTGCTAAAGTGCTTGGTTCAGGTACAGCAGAAACTTGCCAGCCAACATCAGCAAAACCAGCATAATCTAAATCAGTTGGCAACTGCCTTTCACCTCTCGGAGTACTTGGATCCATCATGGATTCTTGAAGTTCACCATTGTAATAACTCATGAGTCCTTCTTCCCAGTGAGCTATGTTAGCAAGTGGAACAGGCCCACCATTTGAATACACAGCTTCATAGGCTGCCATTGAATTTGCACCATAAAAAGATAACCCTTCAATTTGAGCAAACCATGAATCAGCTTCACCAATTCCAAAAATATGGCCAAGCTCATGTGTAGCTGTTGTTAAAAAATCCGAATTCGAAGAGTTTAATCCATCGGTTGTTTCACCAAAATGCCAATTAGCATCACTATTAAATGCAACTACACCACCCCAGGTTCCAAAATCCGTCGCATAATCCCCTACTGTATTCAGTTGACCACGAGTATTAATGGTATTCTCAAATTCAGCTGTACCATCTACACTCACATAGGCACCAGCAGAGTAACCTAAAACACCATCCCCCATAGCAGAAGCGCCAACATAAACCCTAATCGAATCCTCTGCAACGGTTGCATTATCGACAGAAACCCAAGTTGCAATATTTGATGGATTACGGAAATCTAACGTCCAAGAGTTTTGCTGATCAGGTGTAATTGCGGTTAAATTATCTGTAAAGTTAGAATAGAAACTTGCTGCCATGTCCATCATATCTCGACGGCTTTGGTTATCAAAAAAACCTGAGGTATCATAGGTATAATCAAATTCAATCTGTACAGCTTGAGCGGGAAGATTAACAGCGACTAATGAGCCTGCTATTAAAAATTGTTTCATGATTAGTTTCATATTTATTTTCCTTTCATTGCAAAAACTTATCCATTACATCATGGATAATATTGACATTATACTATCATAATGATAATATATTATTTATTCAATAATCATTATCGTTTTTAATACAGTTTGTAAAAAAACTTATATTTAAATACTAATATTTATTGAAACAAGAACTTTTTTAACTAATTTCTTAAATATGTACTTTAGTATAAAATTAAATGATTTTTATTTAAAATATAGTTTTTTGTGTGAGAAAAGGCCAAGCAAACTATTGCACGGAAAGTTACAGGTATTTCTTTGGGTAAAACTAAAAAAATACGGCTGTTCTGCAA